>JBGSWU010000524.1:0-7148 GCA_041751795.1 Thermomicrobiales bacterium | reverse complement strand
CATCCTCGGCCTGGCAACGGTCCTGATGTCACTGTCGGTCCTCTGGATTTTCGCGCAGTTCACCGATGTCTCGATCTTCGCGCTCAACACGGCGTCGATGATCGGCCTGGGTCTCGCAATTGACTTCTCACTGATTATTGTCAGTCGATTCCGTGAGGAACTGCTCCACCGTGACGTCGAACAGGCGCTCGACGTCACGCTGCAAACTGCTGGCCGCTCGATCACATTTTCAGGGGTCACGCTCGCACTGACGATGTCGGTGCTGACGCTCTTCCCAATCATGGTGATCCGGTCGATCGCACTTGCAATCGTTGTCGTCGCCGTTACGGCGATCCTGACAGGGCTCTTCCTTTTGCCGGTCATGCTGGCCCTACTCGGTCATCGCATCAACAGCGTCCGTGTCCGGCTTCCATTTCTGAAGGGCAGCCGCGAGGGTATGTGGTACGGCTGGGCGATGCGCGTCATGCGCCGCCCATGGATCAGCCTAGCTGCAGGTTTGTTGATTCTCGGCCTGCTCGCCCTTCCCGCGCTCTGGCTCGAACGAAGTGGCGTGACGGTCGATACGCTCCCCGAAAGTTCCGAGTCACGTCAGGCGTTCGAGTTGGTGCAGGAGCAGTTCGGTCTCGGTGAACCAACGCCGGTATTCATCGTCGTCGAGGCGGCGAACGAAGGTGGTATCTGGCAGCCGGGCATCCTCGAGGGTGTCTACGATCTGCACCAGCGACTTAACGAAGACCCACGGGTAGCCCGCGTTCAGTCGCTTGCGAGCCTGATCCCGAATCCATCACGTGAGTGGATGCGTTCGCTTTCGCCTGCGACGATCGAATCGAATTCCGATCGGTTGCGAATCGCTGAGCGGCTGGTCAACATCGACGGTGAAAACACGACCACCGTCGTAATCGCTTATCCTGTCAACGAGGATACCGATGAACAAACGATCGCGCTCATGCAGGAGCTGCGAGCGGACGCCGAAGTATGGGCTCCCGGACTTGCAGGCGCACGAGTCCTTGTCGGCGGCTCGGTCGCCCAGCACTATGACTTCGACAAGGTCGTCTACGATCAATTCCCACTTTTGCTGGGATTCAGCCTGCTCGTGACGTTCGTTATTCTGATGCTCTTCTTCCACTCGTTGATCCTGCCGATCAAGGCGATCCTCCTCAATATTGTCTCAATTGTTGCAGCCTACGGGGTCCTCGTCCTCGTCTTCCAGTTTGGTGTTGGCGATTCACTGATCGGGCTAACGTCGATTGGAGCGATACTGACCTACACGCCGGTTCTCCTCTTCTCGATCGTCTTCGGTCTGAGCACCGACTACGAAGTCTTTCTACTGACCCGCGTTCGTGAGTACTACATCCAGGGCAGGTCCAACGAAGAGTCGGTCGCACTGGGCCTTGAGAAGACGGCGGGAATTATCACGGCCGCCGGGCTGATCATGATTGCCGTTTTCGGATCATTCGCACTGACCGGTGTGCTCGTAATCAAGGAAATCGGCTTTGGCCTGGCCGTCGCCGTACTGATCGACACGACACTGGTTCGACTCGTTCTCGTGCCGGCGACGATGAAGCTGATGGGCGACAAGAACTGGTGGATGCCAAAGGTGCTCGACCGCGTCGTTCCGCAAATCGATGAAGGGGAGTCAGTTGTCACCGTCGCGCCGGCACCTGGAACTGCTGGCGGCAGGTAACTCGCAATAGGACGCCGATTCCGGGGCCAGTCACCCCGGCAACCTGGAGGGACGCCAATGTCATCAACTGGGAACCAGCCTCGCGCCCTGTTGTCAGCGACGCCCGACAACAACGCCGGGACTCACCGGCTCTCGACGGGCGAAGAGATCTACCTTCCCGATCATGACGAGCTGTACGCTGAATTGACCTTGCGCAACAAGGGTCTGATCTCGCTGGCCGAGCAACAAACCCTGCGCCGGGCGACGATCCTGGTGGCAGGTTGTGGCGCAGTCGGCGGAGCAACAATCGAACCGCTGCTGCGGGCCGGAGCCGAGCATTTCATCCTGGCCGAACCAGGGACGTATGAGTACAACAACGCCAACCGCCAGAACATGCGCATCCAGGACATCGGCAAAAACAAGGCGTCAGCCTTCGCCGAGAAAATGCCCGACATCAACCCATTCGCATCGTTCGAGGTCCACACCGACGGCATCACGGACGCCAACGTGGCTGACCTGGTTGGCCGCGCCGATCTGATAATCGACGGCGTCGACGTCACCGAGCCGCCAGCGCTGCAAGCCAAGTTCGCGCTCCATCGTGAAGCGAAACGGTTGAAGAAGCCGATTATCGGCGGCTACGACATCGCCGGTGCCCAGTGGACGCCGATATACGACTATCGGAAGTCGAGCCAGAAACTTCTCGAAGGGAAGATCCGCGAAGAGGACCTGCCGGGCCTGACACCGATGGGCTTCCTGTCGAAGGTCATCTCGCCGCTCAAGATTCCGATTGAGATGATCCCCGAGATCGAACGGCAGTTGATTGGCCAGTCGGCCTCGATGCCACAGCTCGGCTACACGGCGCTTCAGTTTGGCGTCCTCGTCGTTCGGCTCGCCTTCGATGTCCTGATGGAACGGCCAGTCAAGAAGAATGCGATCATCGACGTCAACGCTGAAGTCCGTTCGACAAAGGATCGCATCTCGCTTGCCGGGAAGCGGCTCGCGATGCTGTATGTCGTCAACAATCGAATGAAAGCGCTCAAGCGCGACGGTCGGTTGGGCGTCTACTCGCCGCTGGAAGACGAGTCATTCAAGGAACTGCTGCCATACATGGATGAACAGTCCTGGCAGGCGGGGGACGTCATCGTCCGCCAGGGAGAACCCGGTGACACGTTCTACGTGATCGTGGACGGCCATGTATCCGTCGAACGAAGCGATTCAACATCGACGAACGGAGGGCAGGTTCTCGCACAACTCTCGAATGGCGACTTCTTCGGCGAGATGGCACTGCTCTCTGACGAACCGCGGAACGCAACCGTTACCGCTGTCTCAGCCTGCAAGACACTCAATCTGACACGCGACGCCTTCGAGCAATTGCTCGAAGGTAGCCGTGCTGCATCCAAGCAGATATCGAAGACTGCGGAAGACCGCAGGCCAGCGTAAGGCGTCCTGACGATCCCCGTGGGGTCACCGCATCAGGTTACGGGCAACGACGGCGCCGATCGCAACGGCGCCGATTCCCGCGCCGACGACCTTGCGATGGACGGCGGCCCAGAGCGCAGCACGCATGACCGGCGTTTCTGAAGCGCTGAGCGGTGGCAACAGCCCCATCTGGCGCAGGCCGCCGGACGCGTCGAACAGGTACCAGTCACTGAGGAATTTGCCGTCGCGCATCCGCACCATGCTGATTCCGGGAATCTCGACCTGCTTGCCGGTGGCAGGGATACCCATGAACGGACCCTGGTGAGTGCCTCGGATATACCAACGCTCGGAGATGTTGTCGTCACGGGCAAACTTTTCAGTGACTTCGAAGTTCAAGTCTGGGAATGCGACCAACAGCCTGTTGATAAACGTTCGAACTTCGTCTTTGCCGGAATACACCTCTTCGAGCGCAACATTTGTCCAGCGGATGTCATCGTTGTAGTATTTCAGGATGCCCTCGACATCTTGAGCGTTCCAATATTGGAGAACATCAGTCACTGCTTGCAGATTACGTTCTTCAGTCGGCGTGAGGCGGTAATCGTCCTGAGTCTGCGCGTTAGCTGTCATGGGACTACCTTTCGCGACGACAACATTGTCGTTGTCAATGGCCGAATCGCATGCGAGAATCAATCCCCGAAATGCACGATATTGCGAGTATTGATTCATCAGTTGCGAATGTCAACGGCTCGTTGATGGAACGGAGTAACTGCCTGAAAGCAACGTCGAACGGCGTCGGTTGACACGTTTCGACGGCTGGTCTACAGTACTTGTGTTCCTGGCTAATGTGATTGTTTCGAGCTGGTATCAACCCGACCGAAGACGGCAAAGCGATTCCGTGCCGTGCAGTTGGACCGCTCGTCAACTTCGCCGTCGCCAGCTAATCAGGAAGTGGCGCGGCCCTGTACCGGGAGAGCGAGGAACCTGATGAGCGTGTCTCAATCGTCTGACACCGCTACCTACGATGCCATTGTGATCGGTGCCGGAGCAGCTGGGCTCGCTTGCGCAGCCCGCATGTCACAGATGGGGCTTAAGGTCGCAATCCTTGAGAAGAACTCGTGGCTTGGAGGCTATTCGCACGGATTCTCGAAAGACGGCTTCTACTGGGATCATGGGGGTCACATCTTTCTCGCCTACCGTCTTGACGGCCAGGCGCGTCATGTCTTCCAGGAGATGGGGCTAGACAAGCGCGTCAACATGGTCCCGGACAAGCACGACTATCGCTGCATATTCCCCGATGAATCGCTCTCGATTACTGCTGATATCAGTGAGGCTGCTGATGTCTTCGCGGAGCGTTTCCCCGAGGAACGCGACGGGATCACAAAAGTCCTGTTGATCATGGAGAGCCTGATCGACGAAGTCGATATGTATGTCCCGTCATTTCACGTCCAGAAAAAGCCGGGCGAGCGCCGGTTGCTCGATCCGATCAAGGAGCAATTTCAGCGGCCGCGCCTGTCTTCGACTGTCGCACCGCTACTGCGGGCAACGAAGATTCCCGGCGGGAACCTGACCAAATACCAGTCGTGGACCTTGTCGCAACTCCTCGACGAGCACCTGAAGTCTCCCCGTTTGAAGGCGTATTTCTCACAGCTTTCAGCAGGAATTGGCGCGGCACCTGGAAATCTCTCCGCAGTCATCGCCGGGGTTTTCTTTATTCACGCGCTTCGGACTCAGTGGATGCCAGAGGGCGGATTCAACACGCTCGGTGTTGCACTCGCGGAAATGATCCAGGAACGTGGCGGCGACGTCTTCACCGATGCGAAGGTCACTCGAATTGTGACCGACGCCGGCCGCGTTACCGGCGTTGAAACAGAGGATGGACGGCGCTTCAGCGCGAAGGCCGTCGTCTCAGCCTGCGACGCGCGAACGACGTACCTGTCGATGCTTCCTGCTGATGTCGTCCCCGAACGGATGCGCCAGCGCTTGCCACAAATGGACTTGTCCCCATCGATCTTTCAGGTTCATCTCGGTGTCGATATGGACCTCGAGCCGTATCGTCAGGACATCAAACGCCTTAACTTCATTTACCCATACGACGACATCGACAAAGCCATGGCGCAGTTCCCAGCCGGGAACGTCGAAGACGCTGCATTCTTTCTCTACGTCGCGACATTCCACCAACCGGAAATGGCTCCGCCCGGTAAGCATTCGCTCAAACTGGAGGCGTATACGACGCTCGGAGCGAAAGGCATCGATTGGGAGCGCGACAAAGAAGATATCGCCAAAGTATTCATTCGCCGTGCTGAGAAGATCATTCCTGATCTTGGGAAGCACATCGTGACACAGGCGCTACGAACCCCGCGGGACCTTTACAACGACACCGGTAATTCGGAGGGGGCTTTCGCGGGGTGGGCGTTCACTCCTGAACTGCTTTCTCGCGAGCGTCCGTCGCAGCGGTCCCCGGTGCCGGGACTCTATCTCGCTGGTCACTGGACGACACCGACCGCTGGTGTCCCCTGGGTCATGGTTTCTGGCTACAACACAGCCGGAATGGTGACAAGCGACCTCGGCAAGCAGAACAGCCGAAGCAGAAATCCACTCGCTGCCTCGCGACAGGCAAAGCAATCTACAGCACGCTCGTAACGTCTACGTTCGGATAAGGGTGTCGCGACGATGACAACGATGGATGGACGACTCCCAGCCCAGGAGAACGACGATCCGGCGCAGCCGATTGGCCGAGTCAACCTACGGCCACCAGGAAGTGAAGATTTCGAAAGCGGTTGGAACCTGAAAGCAGTGCTGTTCGGCATTCTGGCGCTCGCCATCATGCTCGTGACACTACTGATTGTCCTGCAGTGGGCGCTGGAGCCAATGCCTGCCTGACCGCGACAAGATACGTAGTCGAAGAGGACTTCTGAATCATGGATCGGTTCGCTCAACTCGGTTATGTAATGGTTCGGTTTCGCTGGATTGTCCTTGTTATCTGGCTGGTGATCGTTGGCGTTACCGGTGGCGTGCTTTCGCCCTTGACGAGCGATGTCGTCAAGGGTGGAGGCTTCACGATCGACGGAAGCGAATCATTCAAGGCCGCACAGATCCTCGAAGAAGACTTTAACGCCTCGACCAGCAGCAACGCGATCGTTGTTATTCGTGATACCGAGCGAGACGTTCTCGATAGTGATCTCCGTGCTGAAGTCGAAGAACGCATGGCACGCCTTGCAGAAGTTCCGCACGTTGCAAGCGTCGTTCACTTTTACGCGACTGGACTACCCGAACTCGTTAGTGAGGACCGCAGCACGCAGATCGCTGTCGTCACCGTCGAAGGCGACGAGGGCGAAGTTCAGGAAAGCGTCGGCGAACTGCGGGAGCAACTCGAAGGCATGTCTACCGAGCACTACGTCACCGGCCTGCCCGCGATTAACTACGACACCGAGATCACCAGCGAAGAGGACCTCCGTCGGTCAGAAGTCTTTACGATCCCCATTGTCGTACTCCTGTTGCTCATCATATTCCGAACGATCATTTCAGCCGCGATCCCGCTGTTCCTCGGCGGTGTCAGCGTTATCACGACTCTCGGGCTGCTCTACCCGATTGGAGCAGTATCGGACGTCTCGATTTTCGCGTTGAACGTCGCCTCGATGATCGGCCTTGGGCTCGGTATCGACTTCTCATTGATCGTTGTAAACCGCTACCGAGAAGAACGCGCGAATGGTTTCGGAACGGCAGATGCGGTTGCACGGACCATGGCAACGGCGGGCAGGTCGATCACGTACTCGGGCATCACTGTCATTCTCGCGATGGGTGTTCTGACGCTACTCCTTCGCGATGTCATGATCGTTCGATCGATCAGCCTTGGCGTGATGCTCGTCGCTGTGGTCGCCCTGCTGGCTGGACTGACCCTGCTGCCAGCCGTCCTCGGACTGCTGCAGCACCGGCTGGAGTGGCTGCCGATCATGCCGCGTCGGAAGAAGGCTGCGTCGGAAACCGAAGGCATCTGGTATCGCTATTCGCACGCGATCATGAACCGCGCAGGAGTCTGGCTGCTCGTATCGCTCGTCATTCTGTTCGC
>JBGSWU010000523.1:0-9542 GCA_041751795.1 Thermomicrobiales bacterium | reverse complement strand
AGCGCCTCGTAGGCCATGCCACCGGTCAGCGCGCCGTCACCAATAACGGCAACCGAGCGGCCCGGGTGACCCGTCAGGTGGTTTGCCATCGCCATACCGAGGGCTGCTGAGACGCTCGTGCTGGCATGCCCCGCACCGAATGCGTCGTGCTCGCTTTCCTCCCGCTGGAGAAAGCCTGACAGGCCGCCTTCTTTCCGAATCGTGTCGAAACGGTCGCGACGTCCTGTGACGAGTTTGTGCGGATATCCTTGATGACCTACGTCCCAGACGATCTTGTCAGTCGGGGAATCGAAGACGTAATGAAGAGCGAGTGTTAATTCAGTCGAGCCGAGGTTCGAGGCAAAGTGACCACCATTACGGCTCGTCACGCGGTAAATTTCATCGCGGATTTCGCGTGCTAAAGCCTCAAGTTCTGGAAGAGTCATCTGCTTGAGGTCGGACGGACCCGTTACTCGCTCGAGGTACATAAAGGTCATTCCTCCAGGCGCGGAACTTCGCCCACACCCCCAAATGTCATGGGTCGACCGCACCACACTCCGGTATGTCGCACAAGCATGTCGCACAAGACGTGCCGCGCTCTGCATTCGTAACGACCCTTGAAACGTACGTTGCACGCATCGCTACGAAGCATTCAATTGGATAACTCCGGCAGCACAGCGACGTTACGACTACCGTCACGCAGAAACAGGGCGGCACGGGTGCGCCGCCCTGTCTAGACGTCCAAATCATCCTGATTCTATCATTGCTTGCAATGGGAACCTCAGTTCATCCCCACATGAGTCATCATCCAATGATTAATTGCCTCGGGCGCTTGGAGCCACTGTCTCTGATTTAAACCACATGACGCTATACCGGTGACCGCAAATCGTACCCGGGCATGGTCGTAGCATCAGGTCGACCAGGTACAAGAGTCGGATGCAGAATCGGGTCGAGCGGCGCTAACGGAGTGCGGCATCAACATCCGCGATTATGAATTCGAGGCGCAATGGTGATCGATTATCGAATCCGTCCCGAAGTTTCCAGTGACGAAATGAATGCGCTGTTTGCTGCGTCGTGGCCCGCCCACGAGCAAGGCAATCTGTCAGCACACCTGGCGTTCAGTCTGACGTGGGTCTGCGCGTACGATGAAGGCCGATTGATCGGGTTCGTCAACGTTGCCTGGGACGGTGGCATTCACGCATTCATCCTTGACACCACCGTCCACCGAGATCACCGAAGACAAGGGATCGGAAAGCAACTTGTCGAATATGCGACCCACGCCGCGCGTGACCGTGGGATTCGCTGGTTGCACGTCGATTACGAGCCACACCTGCGTGAGTTCTACTCCAGTTGTGGTTTCCACCCCACGGACGCCGGATTGATGGCGCTCTAGGATCGAACAGCACGCAGGCGGCTCGCAAATCGCCGTTGATTACTTCCCGCCGAGTCCTTCCCGATGGCGTTCGACCGCACCCCGGACCGATTCGTCGCCAGTCGCGATGATCTGGGCAGCCAGGATTGCAGCGTTTCGCGCCCCAGCCTTGCCAACGGCAACGGTCGCGACTGGAACGCCAGCGGGCATCTGGACAATCGCCAGCAGCGCGTCCAACCCGTTCAGATCGCTGGTCGGCAGCGGGACTCCGATCACTGGCAATGTTGTCCATGACGCGATAACGCCCGGCAAGTGAGCAGCGCCTCCAGCGCCGGCGATGATGACTTCGATCCCTTGTTCACGAGCGGTTGCAGCCAGTTCGTGAACTTTCGTCGGCGTGCGGTGGGCAGACATCACGTCGAGCCTGCACGACACACCCAGATCACCAAGGAGCTTTTCCGTCTCGCTCATGAACGGTCGGTCGCTCTCGCTACCCATGACAATCGCCACTCGAGGCTTATTACTCATCCCCTGCAGTTCCTTCCCTGTCAATCCCGGTTCGATGCTGCCCGACGAACACATCACCCATCCGCTGGGCTTCGCCGTAAATTAACCGTAATGGCGCGCCTGAATCACGCGCGACGGTCAGACAATCAGCATACTCCGGCACGGCTTCCTGAACACGCCCACGCCAGATTTTCAACTTGAGACGCACATCTCCCCAGCGGGTTGCCACGGTTTCCCAATCGCGACCCGCCTTCGTTCGCTCGATTGCTAACCGTCGAATGCCGAACGTCGTCGAGTTCTCGATCATCGTCTGCTCGACTCGTTCCCGATCAGTCTCGGTGACAATCGCGCTGACCTTCGTCGCAGGCCGCCCACGCTTCATGACGATCGGCGTCAGGAAGACGTCGAGCGCGCCGGCCTCGAACAGACGCTCGATCAGTAGCTCATAGTATTCAGGATTCATGTCATCGATGTTTGTCTCGAGCAGGAGTTCACTGGCGATGCGAGGGCCGTCCCGTTCGAACGAAAGGACTCCCTCGTCCATCTCACCGATCCACAGCCGGAGCGCATTGGGCCACGGCAGTTCCCGACGCCCGTATCCATAGCCTACGGCCGTCGCGCGGAACTCGGGGCGTTGAAACTCAGCAAGCGTCGTCAAAATGGCTGCACCGGTCGGTGTCAGCAATTCGGCTTCGATGTCAGCGTCACGGGAAGGAGCACCGGCTCTCGCGAGCAGGGCCGCTGTCGCTGGTGCAGGAACCGGAATCGTTCCATGCATCGAGCGGACGAACCCGCGACCGAGTGCGGGTGGCCCGGAGAATACCCGCTCGACTCCAAGCAGGTGCAAGCCAATCGCAGCACCGACGATATCGACGATCGCATCAGTGCCGCCGACCTCGTGAAAGTGGACGGCGTCGAGTTCGACGCTGTGAACGTGCGCTTCGGCAGTAGCGAGGTCTTCGAACATTGCCAGAGCTGCCGCTCGGACAGGATCTGGGAGATCGGCATCCGTCAGCAGCGCCTTGATGACGCCCCAATCGCGCGATTGCGTGTCGTTCGCTACGGATACGTCGACACGAGTTCCGCCGATACCATGCTGGCTGACCCGCTCGGCGGTCAACGCCCAGCCATCGAGCCGGAGTCCACCGAGGGCCGACTGCAGGTCGCCGATCGCCAAACCGCAGTCAACCATCGCGCCAAGCACCATGTCGCCACTTGCGCCGGAATATGGATCGAAGTACGCGATACGCACGCTTCTACACCTACGTTGAACCGAACCACCGGCTTCCGAGGATACTACGTCGTGTTCACGATCCGCGATTGGATACCCATTCGGTCACGGAGTGACAAGTGGAGACGAGACGTTCACGGGGACTGACGGTGTATCACGTTTCTGTTGCTCGATGTGGAGCTGCCCGCAGGCCGCTGCGATTTCGACGCCGCGCGAGTATCGAACAGTAGCGGGGATGCCGGCATCGTTGATGATCGCCGCGAAGCGATCGATCCGTTCAACGCTGGGACGCTCGTACGGGAACGCTGGTGTTGGATTGAGCGGGATGATGTTGACGTGACAGCGCAAGCCCTTGATGCGCTTCGCGAGCTGCCGTGCATCGTCGTCACTGTCGTTGATACCGGCGATCAGCGCATATTCGAACGAAACGCGACGGTGGGTAGCGTCTACATAGCGACGAATACTGGCGATCAACTCGTTCAATGGCCAACGCTTATTCAGCGGCACCATCGACGATCGCAACTCGTCGTTTGCGGCATGGATCGAGATCGCCAGGTTAACCTGAAACGGCTCGGTCGCCAACTTGTCGATGAACGGCACGACGCCGGACGTTGACACCGTAATTCGGCGAGAACCGAAGTGCATCCCCTCCTGCTGGTTGAGGATCGCGACCATCTTCATCACGTTATCGTAGTTGTGGAAGGGTTCACCCATCCCCATCATCACGACGTTCGTCAGTGGACGGCCCTGTTCGCTGGAGCGCCGGGCCATATCGACGACCTGTGCCACCATTTCGCCCGCACTCAGGTTTCGATGCAATCCCATCAGGCCGGTGGCACAGAACGAGCATCCAACTGCACAACCCACTTGACAGGAAACACAAACGGTCGACCGGTCGGGATAAAACATCAGGACCGTTTCGAGCGTTTGGCCATCCGCCGTCCGGTAGAGAACCTTCAGCGTTTCGCCGTCATCGGTTGCGATTTCCTGAATCGGCGTCAATGCCTGGATCGGCAGATCCTCCGCCAGCCGAGCGCGCATCGCAGATGGCAGCACAGTCACCTGCTCATAGTCTGTCGCGAAGTTCCGAAACACCCAGTTGTACAACTGCTTCGAGCGATACTCAGGCTCGCCACGCTCGCTGAACCAGTGTGTCAACTCCTCCAGAGTGTATTCAAAGACGCTGTGTGGCTTGAAGCGCGCACGCGGAGCCGGTCGGGCCATATCGTCAGTGGTTTGCAATGCATCAGTCACGCTGGTATTCATCCGGAAAGTATACCGCATTCGACGATGCGTTATGTAGAGTGTGCGATTTCAGATTCCGGTTATGATGCCCGTGGCTGGATTCGAATGTAGCAAGGGGGAAGTGATGCCAACCAACTGGAGCGACGTCGAAAAGATCGTTCAGAAAGCTGAAGAACACGGCTCTGTCGGTGTGACGATCGTTGCGCCCAATGGCGAACGGTGGAGTCACAATGGCAGCCGTCAATACAAGGCAGCAAGTTGCGTCAAGATTCCGCTGATGATCGAGATTTACCGGCAGATCGATCGCGGCGAGCGCAAGCTGGACGACAAGTTCGTCCTGCGTGACAGCGAAAAGGCAGTCGGTAGTGGTGTCATGCTGCACCTCCACGACGGTATCGAACTGACGATCAACGATCTGCTGTATCTGATGATCTCGATTTCGGACAACACTGCGACCAATGTATTGATCGACATGGCAGGCATGGACAACGTCAACCTTGTGATGCGCGAGTTGGAAATGACTGGATCGAACCTCGGCCGGAAGATGAAGGGTCGCCCGGCGATAGAGGGCGAGCAGGAGAATCTGGCAACTTCAGACGACTATGTCGCCGTCGTTGAAGCAATCCTCGACGGAAAAGCAGCGTCGGCGGAGTCGTGCGAAGCGATGACGGCGATGCTCGAAAAGCAGGCCAACACCAAGCGCATCTCGCGCTATCTTCCCGAGGACGAGTCGATCCGCTGGGGAACAAAGACCGGCAGCATCAAAGGCGTCACCAACGATGCCGGGTTCGTGATGACGAACGATGGACGACTTCTCATCGCTGTGTTCTGCGAGAGCCTACCCGACCAGCATGTCGGAGAGCAGGTCATTGGAGACATCACCCGTGCGGCGCTGAAAGCAACCGGTCTGGTTGAGCCGCTGTACACGAGTTAAAACCGAAGGGGCGTTGCCTGTCAGGGGCAACGTCCCCCTCGAAAGTCTTCGAGGTCGTCATTCGCGAGGAGCCAGCGCCACTTACCGTCGTTCTTGAAGACATCCCAGGTTCGATAAAACGTCTGATTGCCCTGAACGAGGTTGACTCCAACTTCCGTCACCTCCACGTCGCCCAACTCAGTGACTGTGCGGTCACGCTTCGTGTCACCGGTCACGCGGAACTCATCAACGCGCGGTGAACTTCCAATTTCCGCCTGTGTTCCACATTCGACGAACAACTCCTCGGGCACCACATTCTGATGGGCGGGGTGGAGCATATCGTATGCACCCTCGTAATCGCTTTCGCTGAACAGCGCGACAAGATCCAGCACAGCTTCATCCGCGGGATCGCTGCTTCCGCACCCTGCAAGCAGCAGGCTCAATGTGACTCCAATAATGACGAACCGCACGAATTCAACACTCCACGCTAGACGACATCGCCACAAACCCGGGAGAAACAACGACAACTCGGCAGTTGGATTCTTCCACAACCTTGCCCCGGAATAGCGTACAACCTCTTCCAGTGAAGCATGCAAACACGCCGACTTTGTGATACGTTACGACACGGTTTGGGGATCGCGCGTCCGCGTCGAAGTGATGACCGGACGGAGTGTAGTCGAGACAAGGAATGAGACGTATGCCGCAGTCCGAAAGGCAGATTCACGGTCGGTCAACACGCCGACCATTGTACCGTTCGTCACTGCGATTCCTCTCACTTCTGACACTATTCGCGCTACTGGCGACCATTGTTGCCGGTTGTGCGGGAGTCAACGACAGCGGCAGCCATCCCGAATACATCGAGACACAGGCTGCGGGGCGACCGGATGAGGGCGACGGCCACGGTGGTGAGGGTGAGGGCGAAGGAGAAGGCGAACACGGTACGCCGGAACCGGGTGGTGAGGCCACGGAACCTGCCGGCGGCGAAGACCTGGCAGCGGCCGGGCAGGAACTCGCAACGTCGAATGGTTGCACTGGCTGTCACTCAATCGACGGCGCAGCCGGGGTTGGCCCGACCTGGCAGGGACTATACGGATCTGAAGTTCCCCTGGCCGATGGCTCCACGGTAACTGGGGACGACGCCTATATTGCTGAGTCGATTCGCGAACCCAACGCGAAGATTCACGAGGGGTATCAGTCCGGCCTGATGCCACAGGCCTATGGCGACTGGACCGATGAGCAGGTGAACTCGGTCATCGCCTACATCCAGACGCTCGAATAGTTCACGATCGGCGTCGGTAACATCGTCAAATGCAACGAGGGAGCGGATATCGCTCCCTCGTTTTGCGTTCCATCGCGGCAGGTTCTCAGGACTGGGCGGCGACGCTCGTCGACGATAGAGACCTTGCACTTACTCGGATTCAAAATTGATCGGGTAACCGGCGAAGTGACATTCGCTATGAATCTGGGCGTGCTCCGGACCGCGATAAACACATCGGGCGCAATGTGAGAGCGCGAAAAACGAATCGAAGAGGTCCTGGTCCATCTTCGTCAGCGGACGATCGACCGCCAGACGCTTGTATTCAGCAAGCACCAGGTCACGAAGCGATTCGGTCAGCACGTCTGGAAACCGGAGAGCGTGTTCGGCACCGCTGGCAATGTCCCGAAACGTCACAACCCGGCCCTCGCCGGTTTCTTCGTCGCCGGCGATCTCCATCACCCCCCAGTCGACGCCCGCCGACGCTGACAGATACTGCAGGAGTCGCGCTTTATCGATTGTCCGCGTCGCAAGCTGATCGAGCAGCGGCATCACGCGGCGGACGACATCCTGGGTTGCCTTATACGTCATGCAAATCGCTTCAACAATCTGTCGTTTGGGATAGACCAACGCGATGCTCGAACGAATGGCGTACTGGATATTGCATCGCTGTTGACACAAAAGGATACACGCAATTGTGTCCGTACAGTACGACTGTTTGCATTTCATATTCGGCGTGGGTGATACTCGCATTGATATGAGCGACACAGTGAACCGGCCACTGGTCCCGGACGACATTATCAACCTGGCTGATCACCTCGCCAACGCACTTCGCGGGCGCGGCTGGAACTGCGCGACTGCCGAATCCTGCACAGGTGGAGGCATTGCGCTCGGGATCACCAGCATCGCCGGATCATCCGACTACATGCACGGTGGAATCGTCGCATACTCGAACACAGTCAAACACCAACTGTTGTCGGTCTGTCAAGACACGCTGGACAACGTTGGTGCAGTGAGTGAAGCCTGCGCCAGAGAAATGGCGCGGGGTGTGCGATCAATCCTCAATACGGATGTCGGGATCTCCAGCACCGGAATCGCCGGGCCAGGTGGAGCAACGACGCGAAAGCCAGTCGGTTTGGTCTATATCGCCGTCTCCACACCAGAGACGGAGAGAGTCCGAGAATTGCGACTGAGCGGAAATCGTCAGCAGGTCATGCAGGAATCTGCCCGGCTGGCACTTGAACTTGCGATATCGGCGATTGGTGATGGCGCGTAGACGCCCGAGACGGAGCAATGGACGCGGTGGCGGTAACCAGCAATATCAATACTGTAGGCTCAGCCAACTTCTTTGAAAAAACCACGTTGTCCAACGGCACGCGCATCGTGACAAGTCGGATGGACCATGTCCACTCCGCGAGCATCATTTTCAACTACAGCGTTGGCTCACGGTTCGAAGAGGATCAACAGGCTGGAATCTCTCACGTCCTCGAGCACATGCTCTTCAAGGGGACCGAAAAACGGCCCGACCCGGCGCAAATCTCGAAAGAGATCGAAGGCGTTGGCGGCATCCTCAACGCGGCGACAGGTCGTGAAAGCACCAACTACTGGGCGAAGATACCCAGCTCACATCTTGAACTGGCCTTCGACGTACTATCTGACATCCTCCGCAATTCAACCTTCCCGGTGGACGAACTCGAAAAAGAACGCTTCGTCATCTTCGAAGAGATTCGCGGTATTAATGACACGCCCGATGATCTCGTCCACGACGTCATCGACGAGGTTATCTGGGACAACCAGCCAGTCGGTCGATCGATAATTGGCACCGAGGAAACCGTCGGCAGCATCAGCGCCGTTGACCTCCATTCGTTTCTGGATCGCCACTACCGCCCTGAGCGCCTGGTGATCGCCGTCGCTGGGAAGGTCGAACACGACCATGTCGTTGAACTGGCAGAGCGCTACTTCGGCAACATGCCGACGGGCGAAGGCGAAGTTTTCGTTCCCGCTGAACACAAGCAGACCGCGCCGAAGGTTCGTCTCGTCACGCGACCGACCGAACAGGCACATCTCTGCATTGGACACCCGGCGATTCCGTATACCGATGAGCGGCGCTATTCTCAGGGAATGCTCGATGCCATTCTGTCCAGTGGGATGAGTTCGCGATTGTTCCAGGAGATTCGCGAAAAGCGAGGGCTCGTCTACTCGGTCTACGGCTACTTTCGGCAGTACGCCGACGCGGGCCAGGGCGTCGTTTACGCCGGAACAGACCTGCAGCGAGTCGACGAAACAATCGAGGCGATCCTCATGGAGCTGGAAAAGCTGCGTCGCGAGGAAGTCCCAGCTGACGAACTCCAGCGCACGAAGGAACTCCGCAAGGGGCGCATCCTGATGGGGATGGAAGACTCTCGATCTGTCGCCGGCTGGATCGGGTCACAGGAGTTAACCTTTGGCGAAATCCTCACGCCTGACGAAGTGATGGAGAAGATCGACGCCGTTCGCGCTGACGACATGCTGGAACTCGCCAGGGAACTTATCCGCGACGATCAACTGTCGCTCGCCCTGGTCGGTCCGTATGACGATGTCGAGCACTTCCGCTCGCAACTGAAGTTCTGATCATGCAGGATCGAGCCACGACATGAGCGGCGCTCTGACTCGACCCTCGCGCATCCTCGTCGTTGAGGATGAACGCAGCATCCTCTCGGCAATTCGCCGCGGGATGGCGTTCGAGGGATACACCGTCGATGTCGCTGAAACCGGACCGCAGGCGCTGGATATCGTTCGCGACCACCTGCCAGACCTGATCGTCCTCGACATCATGCTTCCGGGCATCGACGGAATCGAGGTCTGCCGACGAATTCGGGCAGCTGGCGAGGATGTCCCGATCCTGATGCTGACAGCGCGCGACGAGATTCAGGATCGCGTCGCCGGGCTGGACGCCGGAGCCGACGACTATCTGATCAAGCCGTTCGCCTTCGAGGAGTTGCTGGCCCGCGTCGGCGTACTGGCGAAAGTAGCCGTAGACCGAGTAGACGAGCCCTCGCTT
>JBGSWU010000522.1:0-6143 GCA_041751795.1 Thermomicrobiales bacterium | reverse complement strand
GCTGAAACCGCCGCAGGAGCCGTTTTCAAGTGGTGCCGTTGACATCGCGCGGAAACTCGAACCGTACAAGCCAGACGTGCCCATCAGGGGTGCGACTGAGCCAGCCGGACCGTTCGACCCAGCCTGACGACCGAAGCCGGTGTGCTAATTCGGATCGCTGCGGAGCGACGATCGACTCCGGATCATGCTCGGCTACTGCTGCGCGTGAACTGGTCAGCACGTGTGCCGGTTGCGGGTAGACAAGTGTCTGAACGATCATCGTGGCGCATCCCTCTCGATGGTGCAGAGCGTTGCGACATCGCAGTCCGTGCCGCTCGTTCATGGATCTCAGACTATCTGGATAGTGGTGTTGTCGTGCAGACACCAAAGTGTCGGTGGGGGTGTTGTTTCTGGGGTGACGGAGGACTTGCGCGATTGACACCTGCAAGACAGCGGCGTGCTCTCGCTGTCGTAGGGACCGATCTCAGATCGGTCCCTACGGGGATCGGGGAAAGCGCGTCTATCGTCGGGGCAGGAGATGAAAACTGGCGGACCTGGTTACAGCAGTTCGAGTTCGCGGGCGCGGGCGACCGCCTCGGTGCGTCGCTGGACCTGGAGCTTGCCGAAGATCACGCGATTGTGGCCCTTAACCGTATTCAGCGCCAGGAAGAGCCGCTCGCCGATCTCGCGGTTCGAGTGCCCCTGGGCGATAAGGCGTAGGACCTCCAGCTCACGTTGGCTCAGCGGCTCGATCAGCGGTTGGGTCGGGCGCGGCAGTGTCTGGTCGGGTGTGCTGGCGTCCAGCTGTCGTTCGGCGTCAAAAGCAGCCACCAGCCTGCCTGCATAGTCCGGTTTCACGCTGCGCGCGATCGCCTCCGACAGCAACTGTGCCATCGCATCGCCCTCGTCGAGAAAGGTCCGGATGAATCCTCCGGATTCGGCCAACGCCAACGCATCACCGAGGTGTTGCATCGCCACGTCCTGTTCGCCGTGCGCGTGATATGCGACCGCTTGCAACACCATGACCTTGAGCCGTTCGTCGTCCCAGCCCGTTTCATCCATGTTCCGGCGATGGTGTCCCAATGTCTCCAGTGCGGCGGCGGTGTTTTCCAGTGCCAGCTGCACACGCGCCCGGCTAAGGGGAATCTCATATGTTTGCGTCAGGAGTGCAGCGTCCTCCAGGTTGCCCTCGTGCAACATCACATGCACGTGGGTGGACGCGACCTCCGGCAACCGGTGCCAGAAGTTTCGCTGCCGTACCGTTTGTTCGGTGTTGGTCACCAATGCCTTCGCTCCGACCACATCACTACGGGCGAGGTAGAGGCGAGCGAGGAACAGCTCACTCGACACGAAGCTGGCAATTTCCAGCTGACGTGCGAGTTGGACACTTTCCTGCCCATACTCGAGCGCCATCTCCGGATCGTTCCATTCATACGAAATACGGGACAGGCCACCAAACGCTTCGCAGGCAATCCTGCCCGGTGGATGCCCCACGAGTTGCAGGACTCGTCGATACGTTTCCGCTGCACGGTGGAGATGGTTGTCAGATTCCTGGAGCTTACCCAGACTGGAAGTTGCCAGAACGGTTACATGGACGTTTCCAGTCCGTTCGCTGGCCGAGATGGCGTCGTGAAAGGCTTCGTAGGCGGCAGAGCGATTTCCCTGGAACTGGTACGCAAGGCCCAGCCTCCAGAATACTCCAGCGCGTTCACGGAGATTGTCGGGATGGAGATAGTCCAGAGCGCGCTGTGACTGGACGATGATCGTTTCCATCTGGCCGGGATCGGACGTCAGTACAGCCAGCAAGGCTCGGATACCCGCTATCCGTCCAATGAGATGCCGCGTCTCATCGTTCGGTTCCATACCGTCCATCGCGGCTTCAGCAGCCAGCAGCTTCGATTCGACCTGAGTGATGTGCCCGGCAATTGTTAGCACTGTGGCGAACATGACACATAAGGATGGTCGGGTGTCCAGGATCGATGGCGGCAATGATTCAAGCCAGGTCAGAACCGGTGTCACACCACCTCTCAGGTAAAGGGGCATCCCCGAACCTTCAATCAGCCGCTCGGTTCGCTCGACATCGTTGGCAGCAGCCGCATGCTGAAACGCCTCGATCTCCAGATCATGCTCTTCAAACCATCGGCTTGCACGGTTGTGTAGTTCTGCAACGAGGCAGCGCGCATCAACGGTAGATGAGGTCGGACGCTGGTGGAGTCGCTGCCGCAACAGCTCAGCAAAGAGATGGTGATAGCGATACCACAGTCGCTGGTTGTCCAACGGAACAACGAAAAGGTTGGCTCGTTCGAGGTCGTCGAGCGTCACTTCCCCGGAAGCTGGCGCGTCTAGCAGAACGGCATCGCAGAGCGGCCCGCACATGCGATCGAGGATCGATGTATGCAGCAAAAACGATTGAACGCTTTCGGGCTGTTTCTGTAGTACCTCTTCCATGAGATAGTCGAGGATGAACCGGTGACTGCCAGTAAAGGATGCGACGAATCCGGACGTGTCTTCATGACCCTGCATCGAAATCGCGGCCAATTGCAGTCCGGCGATCCAGCCCTCGGTGCGCGATTCCAGGGCAGCAATGGTCTCCTCTGATAGATTCAGTCCCATCGCCCGGTTGAGAAACTCGGCAGCTTCCGAGTAGGTGAACCGCAAATCGGCGGCGCGCAGTTCGGTCAATTGGCCGCGAGCGCGCAGGCGCGCCAGAGGTAGTCTCGGATCTTCACGGGTGGTGATAATCAGGTGCATTTGCGGAGGCAGGTGTTCGAGCAGAAACGTGATGGCATCGTCCACTCGCCTGGCATCAATGACGTGGTAGTCATCAAAAACGAGCACGAACGGTTCTGGAATGGCTGCAATGTCATTGAGCAGCGTCGTCAACAGTGTTTCGATGGCAGGTGGCTGGGGGGACTGGAGCGCACCCAGCATCTCCTGACCGACCTGTTTCGACACCGTTTGCAATGCAGCGATCAGGTAGGTCAGCCAGCGATTGGGGTCGGTATCTCCTTCGTCCAGCGACAACCATGCAACCGGCCGTCCACGACTGGCTACCCATTCGCGGACGAGGGTGGTCTTCCCAAAGCCAGCTGGAGCGGAGATGAGTGTCAGTTTGCGGTGCAGCCCTGCGTTCAGCCGCTCGACTAGCCGTGAACGGAGGACAGCGTTCGGCTGCGGTGGGGGAATATACAGTTTCGTGGCGAGAACAGGCACAGACATGAATGTCTTATAACACGTCCCGAGTGGTCACTTCGACGCTGCGTGGTGTCTGGGCGATAACCCCCTGTCCATGTTCCGCTTCACGCATCCACCGGCTGGCGTTCCAGGGTTCGATTGGTTAGCCGTGACAGGACAACACTCGCGATCAGGACGATGATGGCGGCGATGAGCAGCGCGATTGACTGGATGATGAGATCGACCGTGAAGGCGTCCAGCACGCCGGTGGTGATGGCGTGGGCGGTGTCGTCGTCAATCTGCCCCAGATACCACGCCCGAAACGGGTAGATCGCCAGGAGTGTCGCGACGAGTGTCCCGAACAGTGCAATAGCAACCCAGCGAAGCGCCCGAGCGCGGTCGGCGTTCGCGACGATCGCAAAGAACAGGATGACAAGCCCGGCGATGCCGCAATACAGCCCCACTGCCTGGAGCGGATCGATGACATTCTCGAGCGATGGAATGTGCTGCCGACTGAAGAGTTCGATATCCACTTGCTGGCCGGGGAAACCGAATGCAGGCCCGGGACCGATCATCGCGATGATCGCGGCAACGATCGGCGGCAGGAAGGTTGGGCCGAGGGTCAGGATCGGCTGCTCGCCGGTGACGACCATCCGATGGAGATCGGTTGCGATCAACGTGAGCAGCGGTTGAAACGCTGGAGTCCCGAGGATGCGCGTGACGGCCACTTCGGCTGTGTCGCCAGCCAGTTGATAGATCAGCGGCTGATTCCCCATCAGCGCGAAGACGATGTCTTCGGCGATTGCAGCGCGCGACTCCTCCTTCTCGAGTTCTTCGAGCGCTGTTTCGACGAAGGCATCGCGGTCGGCCATGCTGCGGTCGATCCAGATCGACGAGTTGCCGAGCAGCAGCAGTGCGACCGCGACCACCAGCAGGATACGCCAGATAGCAGTCACTGACATCGACATCATCCTTCCAGTGTCGCTGGTTCGCACACCGTGCAGCACGCTGAGTGTCGCACGGCGAGGTTGTCGGAACGTTGTGTTCCTCGATAGTGGCGGTGGCGACGACGTTCGTCAACCCGTCGGCAAAGATTTCTGGCGGACTGGCATGTGGTAGCGTACCGGCAAATTGGTGATTGTGCGTGAGGATACGGCTGCAGGAGCAGATTCGCGACGGATTCAACTGGCGGGTCAGCGGCAGTCCTTGTCTTCGTAGGGAAATCGTAGCGATGTTACGGGTGCGCGCCAGGGTTGCCGGGGCGTTGTCGGATTCGTCCGTCCTCGTCACGACATCGCTTGTCCATTTGACGAACGACGCCTGCTTCGCCTTGCTGTATCCGTTGCTTCCATTCATCGCGACGGATCTTGGGTTGTCGTACACCGAAACGGGCATGCTGAAGGCCACCTTTTCAGGCGCGTCGAGCGTGCTCCAGATGCCGGCCGGAATCGTCGGGGCGCGCTATGGCGAGATGCTTGTGCTGCTGCTCGGCAACCTCTGGGTTGGTCTCGGGCTTGTGGGGATGGCACTCACCGGTAGTTTCCTGTTGCTACTGGCGGCAGCGGGGTTGACGGGGATCGGTGGCAACGCCCAGCACCCACTCGGAGCGTCGATCGTTTCCAAGCACGCCCGGCGCGAACAGTTGGCGACGTCGATGGGAACGCTCAACTTTTCCGGTGACCTTGGAAAACTGGCCGGGCCGTTCGTCGCCGGGATCATCGCCGTCCAGTTTGGCTGGCGAGCGGCCTTCGCAGGCGTCGGCATCGTCACCGCGCTCTACTCGCTGTGGGTTCTCGTGCGTCAATGGACCGAATCGCGACGGGGTTCTCGGCCAGTTAGTGGTGCCATCGACGATGACGGGACGCCGATCCGGCGGGGATTCAACTTCGTCCTCCTCGCAGGTGGTCTCGATAACGCGACTCGCGGTGCGGCGCTGACCTTCCTTCCATTCGTCCTCGTCGACAAAGGGTTCGATGCAGCTGCGATCAGCGCCCTCTACGGTGTGATCTTCGCGGCTGGTGCGGCTGGGAAGTTTGCCTGCGGATGGTTGAGCGACCGGCGCGGTATTCTGGCGGTGATCGTCGTCACCGAGGTTGCGACGGCGAGTAGCCTGCTCGCGCTGACGTGGGCGTCGCCGTGGGTTGTTGTTCCGCTCGTTCTCGTCTTCGGCTTTTCCCTCAACGGAACATCCTCGGCGCTCAACGTCGCGGTTGCCCAGTTCGTCCCGGCGGCCAAACGCGCGCGCGGCTTCGGCATCTACTTCACGGCAGCGTTGATCAGTTCCGCCGCCGCGCCGCTCGCCTACGGCGTTCTGGCTGACGCCACCAGTATCGAAACGACCTTCGTGACGATGACCGTGTTGACGCTGGGTGTCCTTCCCGCAATCGTTCCGATTCGCAGTGCGCTGAGAATGACGGTCCAGTAACCTGCACGTTGGCGATGGGTTCAGGAGACAGGAGCAGACCATGGCAACCGCCAGACGGACACTGACGACGATCGATGCCCACGCGGGCGGTGAGCCGTTACGGCTGATTACGTCGGGCGTTCCAAGGTTGCGAGGGGCGACGATCCTCGACCGACGGGCGGAGATGCTCGATCAGTACGACGACATTCGTCGAGCGCTGATGTGGGAACCGCGCGGCCACGCTGACATGTACGGGGCGATTCTGACGGCGCCAGTGACGGCCGAGGCTGACTACGGGATCCTCTTCACGCACAACGAGGGGTACTCGACGATGTGCGGCCACGGCATCATTGCCGTCTCGACGATCCTCGTCGAGACGGGGCAGTTTCCCACCGTTGGATCTTCGGCGACGATCGGATATGACACGCCGGCCGGGTTTGTTCGGGCTCGCGCGACGGTCGCTGATGGACGGGTGACGCAGGTCGCGTTCGAGAATGTGCCATCGTTCGTCTACGAGGATGCGGTTCCCATCGAGACCGCATTCGGCGCGTTCGAGGTGCCGGTCGTTTTCGGCGGAGCGTTCTAT
>JBGSWU010000521.1:0-2654 GCA_041751795.1 Thermomicrobiales bacterium | reverse complement strand
TAGATGCTGTGAGGGTCCTGTAGTTCAGCATCCAGCCACTCGCTTTCCTGCTGGAGTGTTCGTGTTTGTGGCAGACCGAACACATTCCAGCCAACATCTGTGTCATTTACCCAGCGAGTATGAAGCGGGTACAACTCGGGGCGTAAAGGCCCGAGTGCTGTCTTCTCCCCGAATATTGTGACGACCGGTCGGTCGTTATCCATCATGGCACCCCAGTCGTAACGAACGATCAGTCGTGTCGCCCAGAACGTAAATTCCGGATCGCTTCGTGGGCAGCGTTGTGGCCAGGCGCGCCTATGACACAACCTCCAGGCCAGGCACCGGAACCACACAGGTACAGGCCGCGAATCGGCCCCTCGTAACTTGACGAACTAGGGACTGGGCGCATGTCGAAGCCCTGTTCAGGTACGAGTTCTCCCTGAAAGATGTGGCCACCGGTTAATCCGAAGCGCGCTTCAATGTCCGGCGGTGCGAGGACTTGCATGCTGATGATTGCGTCCATCACGTTCGGCGCATACTCGGCGAATCGGCGGAGAAAGTGTTGGGCAATGTCATCACGGCGCTCGTCCCATGTGCCGTCAGCCAACTCATACGGGACATATTGAGCGAAGATCGACAACGTGTGCTTGCCCGGTGGCGCCACAGTTGGGTCGACGGCTGACTGCGAGTGGATGTTAAAGAACGGATAGTCGCTAGGGTGACCGTTGCGTGCGTCCTCATACGCGCGTTGCATGTAGTCGATGTTCGGCGCGATAAAGAGGCCGCCGGTTTGTCCCCACGATTGCTCCATACCTGCGGCTTCGAGGGCAGTAAATCGCGGCAGTTCCTCCATCGCGAGGTTGATCTTGATTACTGGCGATTCGATCTGAATTGCCTCGATGTCGCGAACATAGCCTTCGGGGAGCTGCTCTCGTTCGACCAGTTTGAGGTATGTTCGTTTCGGGTCGGCGTTTGACAGGACCGTTTTTCCGGATACTTCTTCGCCGTTCGTCAGCGCCACGCCGATCGCGACGCCGTTTCGAACGATGACCTGCTCGACCTCGGCATCGGTGCGAATGTCGACGCCATGCGATCTGGCAACGCTCGCGAGTGCCTGGGTCACGCCACCCATCGCACCTCGAACATACGCCCAGCGACCGCGGCTCCCGGTCGCCATCCCCATCGAGTGATACAGCTTGACGTAACCTGTTCCAGCATCGCGTGGTCCGCGAAATGTCCCAATCAGCCCGGACGCCGCAATGCCTGCTTGTATCTGCTCGCTCTCGAAGAAGTACTCTGCCATGTCGGCTGACGACCCGAGGATCATTTTCTGAAAGACGTGTGCATCACCCTTCTGGTTGAAGGCACCGGCAAACTCGGCGAAACTTGGTGGGTTCCTCAGAATGAACTGGTCCATGACCTGGCAGGCGCGTTCAACGAAGTCGTCGTAGTACTGGAAATTGTCGGCGTCTGCTCGCGAGAATTTTCGGATCTCGTCGAGCATTCGATCCTGCTCGTTCCAGTAAACGAGCGACTGACCATCAGGGAATGGCATGAAGAACCGAGGATTGCGTTCGATCAGTTCGAGACCGTGTTCCCAGACATCCAGCTCGTTCAGCACCTTCTGCGGCGCCAGTGAAAGGACGTACGACCCTGTCGACGCGATGAATCCCGGGGCGTCGTCGAACTCTTCGGAGATTGCTGCTCCACCGACGGTGTGATAACGCTCGAGGACGCAGACATCGTGGCCTGCCTTCGCCAGATAGCAGGCAGCGACAAGACCGTTGTGTCCACCACCGATGATGATCGCGTCAAACATCTTCGTTGCCATCAATTGCCTTCTTTCGCCGTGACATGGATTCAGCAGTCCAGCGCAGGATAGTATTCTCGAATCTGGAATGTAACGTATGGTACTCGCGACATCGTGTCATCGCGACCATTGGTGATCTTCGAGTGCTGGGATACTACCGCAAACCCGGTGCGGACCTGTGAGCGATGCTCCGCTATTAGGCGAGGATCGTTAGAGCATGAATCAGCAATTTACGATTGCGTGTGCCGATGGCGGCGAGGGCTATCTGGGGTTGATCGATGACAAACTTCGCGACAATCTCGCGAGTCATGGGATCTCCTTGCGATGGCATAACGGCATGCCGGACGATGACGCCGAGTGGCTGGCGCGGATCGGCGATGCAGATGGCCTGCTGCTCTTGTGGGCGATCCCTGA
The DNA here is from genome assembly GCA_041751795.1 of Thermomicrobiales bacterium. Classification (GTDB taxonomy): domain Bacteria; phylum Chloroflexota; class Chloroflexia; order Thermomicrobiales; family CFX8; genus JBBECJ01. Next base: position 451 of record JBGSWU010000521.1, on the reverse strand, counting down.
CGCTGTCATGCGTGGCTGCCCGAATCTCAGAGCAATTGCCTGGGTGGGAATCGGTGTCGGAACGTTCGTGAACCTATCGCTCGCTCATGAACTCGGGATCGTCGTTTCGAATACACCGGGCTATGGAAACAGTGCTGTCGCCGAACACGCGATCGGACTCATGCTGGCACTCGCACGAAACACCGTCGCACTTGACAGGGAGTTGAGGGCTGGTAACTGGTCAAGAGACGACGTACGAGGCGTGGAACTCGCGGGGAAAACAGTTGGCATCGTTGGTCTGGGAGGGATTGGTACACGCGTTGCTCAATTGTGCGGGTCATTGGGGATGCATGTGCTGGCGTGGACTCGAAACCCAGACCCGGAGCGCCTCGATCGGGCAGGAGCACAGTACGCAGATCTTGACACGTTGTTATCAGAGTCGGACGTCGTCACGCTGCACTTGCCGCACACA
>JBGSWU010000520.1:0-8812 GCA_041751795.1 Thermomicrobiales bacterium | reverse complement strand
AAGACGATCACGCTTGAGTTGACCATTGACACGTCGGTTGCCCAGGTGATGCATTATTTCGAGATCTTCCTGCCACGTATGTTGATGAGCCGCCGTGCTGCGGAATTCCTCGGATGTGAGTTCCATATTACGATCAACGATGTCGAACTGCTTTAGGTGTCTATTCCCGGTTGATTGCAGGGAAGTGGTCTGACGCGCCTACCCGTTATACTTGGATGCGTCCCGCGCAATTGGTGGGGTTCGTTAGACGAGCGCGGGTATTCTTGAACTGCAAGTGGTGGGGTCGTTCAGCATGGTTTCAATCGCCAGTGCACGTCGGGCGCAGGCACGACCGAGCATCAGCCAGCCGACAGAGTTCGATCCGTTTCTGATCGTTCTTGTGATTGTCCTTGGACTCTTCGGGTTGGTAACGATCTGGAGTGCGAGCGGAGGTGGCGCGATTTCTCCCGGTTCCCAGGTCGTCCGCCAGGGTATCTACTTCGTTGGCGGCTTGATCGCAATGTTCGCGCTGTCGACAATTCACTACCGCTTCTTGAAGTCGTTTGCGGTCGTGTTCTACCTCGGTTCTGTCGCGTTGCTCGTGTCGCTGCTGATGATTGGCACAACCGAAGGTGGCTCGACGCGCTGGATCATGATCGGTCCATTGTCGTTCCAGCCTTCTGAGGCTGCGAAAGTCGCCGTCGTGATCGCGTTGGCAGCCTTTATCAGCGAGCGCCACGACGAAATGGATCGCTTTTCGAACTTCGCGATCACGCTCGGTATTGCCGGGTTGCCGATGGGTCTCGTCTTCATTCAGCCTGACCTCGGGACAACAGGTGTGTTCGCCGCGATCTGGCTCGGGATGATCCTGATGTCATCGGCGCGCATCTCGTATGTGATCGGGATGTTCGTCTTGATGATTCCAGGTGCATGGGTTGCCTGGCATTACCTGATGCAGCCGTATCAGAAGGCGCGTCTCCTTATTTCGTTCGATCCATACAAGGACTACCTCGGTGAAGGCTTCAATATCATCCAGGCGCAGGTAACGATCGGCTCTGCCGGATGGTTTGGACATGGTCTCACCGGCGGTAGCCAAAGTAAATTCCAACTCCTCAAGGTTCGCGAAACCGACTTCATCTTCGCTCACGCGATGAGCATGTTTGGCTTCGTTGGTGGTCTGGCGTTGTTCTTCACCTTCATGATCCTGCTGTGGCGGATGCTCCGCATCGTGAGTATTGCTCCCGACAGTTTCGGCCAGCAGATCGCCGCAGGCATCACAACGATGGTCTTCTTTCAGACGTTCGTCAACATCGGGATGAATCTCGGCATGATGCCGGTCACCGGTATTCCGCTACCGTTCATTTCGCTTGGTGGTACTGCTCTGTTCTTCACTCTCGCATCCTTTGGAATTCTTCAGAGTATCGTGATGAATCATCGGCGGCTCGGCTTTCAGGCGAGTTGATTCCCAAGATAGCCGCACCCCTCGTGGCACCCGAACGAGTAGATCGTTCGGGGCATTCGTTGTAGATTCAACAGGCTGATGGCGAATCGCGCTATACTTCTGCCCGACGTGTACGGACACACCCCATGGAGATGGACCGCCGATGCTTCCCGGAATTGGTGACACGGATCACGCACCAGGGCGAACGCAGTCGCTGTATCGCAAATACCGTCCGACGACGTTCGAAGACGATGAGCTCGTCGGTCAGGAGCACATCTCGCGAACGCTGCGAAACGCGATCGCACGCGGCAGAGTCGCCCATGCCTACCTGTTCTGCGGCCCACGCGGTACTGGCAAGACGTCGACGGCCCGGCTGCTCGCCAAGGCTGTGAACTGCCTGGATCAGAATCCGGAGCAGCGTCCATGCAACCGGTGCGCTAACTGCACGTCGATCAACAATGGAAGTGCCACCGACATCGTCGAAATTGACGCCGCGTCAAACCGTGGTATCGACGACATGCGTGAGTTGCGAGAGCGTGTCAACTACGCGCCGGTTCAGCTGAAGACGAAGTTCTATATTATCGACGAGGCGCATCAGGTCACGAAGGACGGTTTTAATGCCTTCCTGAAGACACTCGAAGAGCCGCCACCCAACACCACGTTTATTCTGGCGACGACCGACCCTGACAAACTTCCGGAAACGATCGCCTCACGCTGCCAGCGGTTCGACTTCCGACGCATCCCACGTGACCAGATGGTCATGCACATGCGTCGCGTCGCCGAGCAGGAAGGGATCGCAATTGACGACGACGTTCTGGAAATCGTCGCGCGACGAGCGACGGGTAGCCTTCGTGATGGCCTTTCACTGATCGACATGCTGGCAACGTCGGCTGGCGAGCAATCCGAGGGACGCGTCGACACCGCCCTAGCCCGGCGAATGCTCGGCCTGACCGATGATGGTTGGGAATACGACCTGATCAGGGCACTGGCCGAGCGTGATGTCCCGGCTGGCCTGACTGTCATCGGTGGGGTCGTCGATGCCGGCCATGACATGCGCTCGTTCGGTCGTCGGGTGCTCGAACTGCTCCGGCTGCTGATGCTGGTACGGGCTGGCGCGGACCCGATCGAATCGAACGATACCGTTCGCGAGTTGGCCGGGAAGTTTGAACTGGCGCAGTTGCTGCACATCAATCGACAGTTCGCCGATGTGGACTTCAAGATTCGAAGCGGGAGTTTCCCGCAGCTCCCGTTGGAACTCGCATTTGTTGGTTCACTGGTTGAGGCACAGGGCGGTCAGATTGCCGCTGCTGCTCCATCATATGGACAATCCGGTGGGAGCGCCCGACCGGTCGAGCAGAATCGCCGACCGATGGAGACGCAACCACGGCGGTCCGAGCCAGAAGCAGGACCAAGCCGACCTGAGCCGATTCGCAGCCAACCCGCCCAGCGCGATACATCGAGTGAGCAGCCTGAACCACAGCCAGACACATCGACGGCGTCATCGACTGCTCTGGCACGAGTGTCTGCCGGTTCCTCAAGTGACCCAGCGTTATTTCAGCGAATCTCGAGTAGTTGGGAACGAGTTCGAACCGAGGTAAAGGCCGTCGACCGAAAGGTCGAGGCGTTGCTGGCATCGACTGATCCCGGTTCAGTGGCAGGAGACGCGTTGTTCGTTATCGCTGCCTACCCGTTCCACGCCAGCAAACTCAACGATACTCGGGTCCGTGGAATTGTCGAGGACGCCGTCGAGCGTGTCATCGGCCAGCGTCTCACGACGACGTTCGTTCTCCGTGAGGAATTGCCGGGTTCGTCCTCGTCGGCGGGCACTCCTCCGGGTGAAATGCCAACGTCTTCCTGGAGTCGGCCAGCGTCAGCGGCCTCTCCGCCGTCATCGAAACCGTCAAACGGGATACACGAAGATGATCTGCCATTTGATGATGAGTTTGCTCCACCCGAAGAAGACGAGTTCAAACGGAATGTTAAAGCAGTCCTGAACGCTGAGGAAGTCACTGACCCTGACGAAATTGCGCGGATCCCGTAAATCGAGAGCTTTCTGAGCGGCAAGCTCTTCATGAGTGTGCCGCGAACGTCGCGTCAATCAACCAGTTCCGATTGAAAAGCGATTGAGGTTGCTCCGCTGGTTGGGTCGAACCTGCCCAGGATGAATGGTTCATCCCCGGTGTATGCGCTACCGTCGGTTGGTAGGCGCGAGTTCCGGTCGATGCCGCGCCAGATCAGTCCAGTTGTGCTCCAGTGCAGGTCCGTCGCGCGATATCCAGCCGTGACTGGTACCTGCTGGAAGTCTCCACCGTCGATAGACATGACCCAGAGCGACTGAAACACCTGTTGGCCCTGTCCGTCAGGCACATGGACAGTGAAGGCGAGATCACGTCCATCTGGCGATGCGCTGAGCGTTGCAATCGTTGCTGCCGGAGCGAACTGTCCAGCGCTGACAAGCAATTCGAGCAAGGTGCCATCCGGGGCAATCGTGAAGATCGATCCTGGCAAGTGACTCGACGGTCCCCCTGCTGACTCGACGAACGCCAGTCGTCCGCGACCCGGTAGCCAGTCAAATGCTCGGACCGCGCGCGACGATGTCGCACTCGGCGCGATGACCAAACGTGCTGTGTCGTCATTGGGTGTGACGTACAGCGCCATGCCAGTGTCGGCCCGGATCGTGTAGGCGATCCCTGCACCGTTTGGCGCCCAACCGAGGTCGGCAAGTGGTTTTTCAGCATCTGGAACGTCAACCGAGTCGAGTGGTGGCTTCGTTCTGAACGGGTCTTCAGCGGCAAAGCGTAGAACCCCGATCGTGTTGTTACTGAACATTGCTGCGAGTGCCTGATGGTCCCACGACCAGTCGAGCGCACGAACTGTCGCGCTTCCGGCAGCCCCTGCTGTTGGGACCGGTCCATAGATCGGCTCTCCGTTGCTGCCGTCGTTGTTGAAGACAATGATCTCCTCGACCGCCTGGTCATTCTCGACACGGTACCTGACCACGGCGATCTGGTTTCCGTCCGCTGTTACCGCCCATGGACCGTGACGCTGATCTTCGACGACTGGGCGCGCGGTCTCGCTGTCCGGCTGATACCAGATATCATCGCCGAACTCGAAGAACACACCACTCGGCGGCGGAAATGTTGGGCCAGGCGCAAGCAGTGCATCGAGTGACGGCGAGCGGGTTGGCTCAGGCGTATTCGCGATCGTTGCGGTCGGTTCCTTGACCGGCTCCGGTACGAACGACCCTTCGACGACCATCGTTGGCGTCGGGGTGCTCGCCGAGGGTTCCACATTGCAGGAGGTGAGAAGTAGAGGCAGGAGGATGAGGTAGGAAACTAAATGGTGACGACTACGTACCATGGCTCGTGTGCAAACTATGGACACAACATGAACGCCCTGCATAGAATCGGGTAGGTTTCTTGAAGGGATTGTGATGGGTGATCGGAAATCATTAGGGCGTTTGTCACGCGAACCATTGTACAACACGCGTGCGGTGGTTCAGATGTCTGGCGTTCCGGCTGACACAGTCCGTGCCTGGGAGCGTCGGTATGGGCTTCCACGTCCGTTTCGTACATCCGCAAACCAGCGATTGTATTCCGAGATGGATGTGGGGGTCATCGTCTGGCTTCGTGACCGAACCAACGAAGGGATGACGATCTCTCAAGCGATCCAGCGGTTGAAACTCGAATCTCCGGAGGTGTTCCCCGCAGATAGGCAACCTCAGCCAGCGACTCAGGACGGCGTGTCCAATAGTGGACTACGGAGACGCGAACTGCGGAATCGACTTGTCGATGCAGCGATCGCTTTTGACACACGGGCCGCAGATCGCGCGATCGATGAATCGCTTGCATTCTTCTCGATCGAGGAATTCTGTGCCCATGTTGTCACTCCCGCCCTGCAGGAGATCGGCGACTGCTGGAGTCGCCAGGAAATCAGTGTCGCAAGTGAACACTTCATGACGCGCCTTCTCTCGCGTCGTTTGGCGTCGATATTCGCGCTGGTGTCGCCGTTGGACGGGCGCGGGACGGTTGTTGGCGCGTGTCCGGACGGTGAGGATCACGACGTAGGACTTCTTGTGCTGTCGATCATTCTCTCACGACGGGGGTGGCGGGTCGTTTACCTTGGTGCCAGTGTTCCAACCGTCGATCTTGTTGCCTCGGTTCGAGTGGTCAGGCCCGACCTCGTGTGTCTCAGCGCAACAAGCGAAGTCGCCGTCGAAGATGCGGTAGAAGTTTCGAAGACCTTGGATGCTGTTTTTGATAGGGCGCCGCCAATCGCAATTGGCGGTAGTGCGGTTTCTGCCAGACACCGTCAGCGTCGTGATTCCAATGCCGAGTTCCTCATTGGAACAGCCAACGATGTCGTTGAACAAATCGTGAGAATGATCGAGCACCGCTGACCCGTTGAGCGGCAGGCACCGGCGCTCGGCACTTATTTGAACTGATTCAGGCTGAAGAATTACCGGTCGTAGTCGTCTTCGACCGTCTGCTGTGAGTAGCCACGCTGCTGGTTTGGGTCGTCGTAAGGCTCGGCGTCGTAGTCGTCCGGTGGAAGTGGCTGCGCATCGTTGCTCGATTCGCCAAGATAGTGCATCGAGGCAGCACCGAGGGTGATCAGATCGCCATCTCGCAGCACCTGATTGCGAATGAGCGCGCCATTGACTCGCGTGCCATTGCGGCTTTCACGATCGACGATCTCATGGCGCCCGTCTGGCCGTTGGATGATCTCAGCGTGGTAGGCCGACACCGTTGAGTGATCGAGCACGATCTCATTGTTCGGATAGCGACCCAGTCTCACGCGCTGAATGGTCAGCGCTTTAGAATCGCCATCAATCAGCAGTCGCGCAGGGGTGTGTGCGCCAGGGTTGGAGTGTGATCCGCCTCCACCCAGCGTGCGCTCGATGGGTGCGGATATGCGTTCCCAGAAGCGACCGACGCTATCGACGGTTGCCGGTGAGAAAACGGCGACTGGTGCAGCGAAGACAAAGAACGTTGCCGCGCCGGAGACCGTTCGAATCGGGTCGGCACGACGATTCTGTGAATCCCAGTAAAGCCAGATCAACTGTGCAAGCCAGAGGATGCCAAGTAGGACGATCCCCCACACCAACAGGTTGTCACCCATGCTTCTGTCGCCCCCCGCCTGCGCGCTGATGACCGATCACAGACCTGAACTACGTCCTGGCTCACGGAGCATGGTGCTGTATTGCGCGCGACAGCGCGGCCACAGCTCCCCGACCGGCATCGGCTGTCGTGGTCCGGACGGGAGTCCCCTGCCTCCTGTCTGTCTGGGTAGTATAACCGAGGCTGAACTGATTTGTGCCTGTTCGTCACCGGTAGATCGTGTCGCGTTACAGCGTTCAGGTGTTTTCCACACAGATCGGAGTCTTCTTGAACGATCGTCATGGCCCGATGGCTGGCCTGAGCATCCTCGACATCACGACGATGTTTTCGGGTGCATTCGGCGCGACGCTGCTAGGTGATTTTGGCGCGGATGTCATCAAGGTTGAACTCCCGGAGGCGGGCGATCCAGTGCGGGGAATGGCACCGTCGAAAAACGGCGTGTCACTCGTCTGGAGTGTTCTCTCTCGCAACAAACGCTCGGTGACGCTCGATATTCGGAAACCCGCTGGCCGAGAACTCTTCCTGCGACTCGTCGAGCGATGTGACATTCTCTTCGAAAACTTTCGACCCGGGACGCTTGATCGCTATGGACTGAGTTACGACACGCTACGAGAAGCGAATCCGAAACTCGTCGTCGTACGGGTGTCAGGTTACGGACAGACTGGCCCTCATCGTGCGAAGGCAGGGTTCGGCACACCGGCGACGGCGTTTTCCGGTCTGACGTATATGACGGGATTTCCGGACCGTCCGCCGGTCAACCAGCCGTTCCCACTTGCCGATTACGTCACCGGTGTCTTCGCGGCGCTTGCAGCCGTCATGGCCGTTTATCATCGCGACACCAGGGACACTGAGGGGCAGGAAGTCGATCTTTCGCTGTATGAGTCGGTGTTCAGACTCCTCGAATCAATCGTTCCCGCCTACGGCCAACTCGAGGTTGTGTCCGAGCGACGAGGGAACGCGCTCGGTGTCGCAAGTCCGGTCGGAACATTCGCAACCCGAGACGAGCGCTGGGTCGTTCTCACGGCCAGCACCGATCGGACATTTGTCCGGCTGTGCGAGATCATTGGTCAATCTGAATTGCTGGATGACGAACGCTTCGCGACCAACGAGTTGCGGGTTCAACACAATCATGAACTTGAGCCGATCGTTGCCAACTGGTTCGCTGCTCACGACCGAGACGACGCGATCCGGCTTTTCGATGACGCTGGTGTTCCAGTCTCGCCCTTGATGTCGATCGAGGACATTTTCAACGATCCTCATTACCAGGCACGGAGTAATCTGATTCAGATAGATCACCCGACGCTCGGCACCGTGTCGATGCCTGGCATTATTCCGCAGTTTTCCAGGACGCCTGGTGTGGTTCGGCATGCTGGCGCTCACGATCTCGGTGCCTACAACGACGAGATCTACGGTGAACTCCTTGGTTTGACCGACGAAGAACAGCGACGTCTTCGTGACGAGGGAGTGATCTGACGGGCGTAGACCGAGTATTTACCCCCTGATAGCGCGGCATGGGCAATTGATCGGGTGGTGTTGCGTTGGATGATTCAACACGCTTGCCATTTGGCCATATGCCAGTACGATCTTCCAGAATCAAGCCTGAAGATCAACGTGCGTTTCCTGCTCAGCGTTTCGAGGCGACACGATAGGGGTGCTACCTTTGATGAAGACATCTTATGAGTTCATCGTTGTTGGCTGTGGAGGATTAGGGAGTGCAGCGGCCTACTGGTTGTCGAAGATGGCGGGTAGCGAAGTACTCGCACTCGAGCAATTTCGAATCGGACATGACAACGGCGCGTCGCAGGATCACTCGCGCATCATCCGGTTGTCGTATCACACGCCCGAATACACCGCGCTGACACCACATACCTACGCCGCCTGGGACGATGTTGAAGCGGAATCTGGACAGCAACTCGTGTTCAAGACCGGCGGGTTGGACGTGGCACCGAGTAATTCCACGCATCTGCTGGACGGCTATGCTGATTCGATGCGCGCTGCCGGAATCCCGTTCGACGCACTCGATCACCGCGAAACGATGGAGCGATTTCCACAGTGGCGATTGAACGAGGGTGATCGTGCGCTGTACCAATCGGAGAGTGGGTTGGTTGACTCACGCAGGGCGATCCAGACTCAGGTATCGCTTGCGCGAGCACACGGAGCGACGGTGCTGGACGAAACGCCGGTTCGCGAAATTCGCCCGACGCGCGATGGTGTCGATGTGATCACCGATGCAGGGACATTCCACGCCGCACGGATGGTCGTGACGTCCGAC
>JBGSWU010000519.1:0-3413 GCA_041751795.1 Thermomicrobiales bacterium | reverse complement strand
AGGACGCCAGGGCAGGCATTCGACTACACGTCCGTCAACACCTTCGTCCTCGGCTGGCTCGCCGAACGGGTCAGCGGCAAGCGTTTCGCCGATCTTGTCAGCGAGGAAATCTGGAGCCGGATCGGTGCCGAAGCCGACGCGCTGATCTCGTCATCACGCTGTGGCGCCGTCGCCCACCACGGCGGGATGACGATGCGCCTGCGCGATCTCGCTCGATTCGGGCTCCTCTACACGCCGAGCTGGCAGGTCGTCAGCGACACCCGGATCGTCTCCGACCGCTATCTGCACGAAATCACCGAGGGTGGTCGGCCCGAGATGTTCGACAAGGGCGTCTACGGACAACGGCTGCTGGAGCAGCTCGCACCGGCTACGCCATCCCACAACTCGTATGGCTGGGACTTCGTCATGCCGGACCACGACTTCTACAAGGGCGGGTTTGGCGGACAGGGACTCTATGTTTCCCCGACCCGTGACATCGTTGTCGCCTTCGTCGGGACCCTGGTCGATACCCGCGAAGCCAACGCCATGATGAGCATCTCACAGCAACTGAGCGAAGGGTGGCGTGATTGAGTCACGACTGGGTTGCGTGTGAGTGTGTGGAACAGCTACAGATAGTGAGGCAATGACATGGACCGTTTGAGCAACAAGACCGCACTGGTGATCGGCGGCAGCACCGGCATCGGCCATGCCGTCTGCCGACTATTCGCCGCCGAGGGGGCGTCCGTCGCCGTCGGTGATTACCGCCATGAAGCGGAATCGGCCAGCCTCGTCGAGGAGATTCAGCGACTTGGACGCGATGCGATCGCCGTCGAAGTCGATGTTCGCGAGGAGAATCAGGTCAGGGCAGCCGTCGAGGTAGCCATCGCCCGCTTCGGCCATCTCGACATCATCGTCAACAACGCCGGTATCGCCGGAAACAAGGTCGCCGTCCAGGATGAATCGCGGGAAGACTTCGACGAGGTCATGAACGTGAACGTCCGGGGCGTCTTCTTCGGGATGAAGCACGCCATGCCGCACATGCTGGAGCGCGGCTCCGGCCGGATCATCAACACGGCCTCACAATTGGCCCACAAGCCCCGGCCCCGCAACTCACCCTATTCGGCCTCGAAAGCCGCCGTCGTCGCGTTGACCGTTTCCGTTGCTCAGGAAGTCGGTGCCAACGGCATCACCGTAAACTGCGTCTGCCCGGGACCGACCGAGACACCGATGTGGCGCATCTCCGGAACGGAAGAGACTCGCGGGAAACTCATCGAATCGCTGCCGATCCCACGCGTTGGCCAGCCCGAAGAGATCGCCTGGGCTTATGTCTACCTGGCCTCCGACGAAGCAGCCTACGTCACCGGCCAGTCGATCTCGCCCAACGGTGGCGATGTCATGTGGTAACTGGCCCTGATTGCGACATGGCTTAGTCAGGTTAGTTTTCGTACCACTCCTTGCGGGCGAGGAAATCGTCGGGATAGAGGGTGACCTTTTCGGGGGCGAACTCGAAATCGTCGCCCTCGCGCGTTAATGTCTCGACGATTCTCCCACCATCGAGGCGATAGCCGTTGATCCGCGACGGTGGTTGCGACGCCAGCCAGACCCATGCCTTCCCGAGTTCGACCGGGTCCGCCCAGGATGCCCGCAACTCGTCTGGCGCCTGCTCGTATTCCGCCCACGTCATCCGGGTCGGCTTGATCGGCGCGCCCGGCCCGATCGTGTTGATCGCGATGTTGTGATCGACCGACTCCAGCGACAGCGCCTTGACGAACCCTTCGACGCCATGCTTGATTGTGCAGTAAGCGATCTCTTCCTTGAACCCACGGAAACTTGAACCACTTGCGATCCCGATGATGTGACCTCCGCCCTGCGCTTTCATCTGATCCCAGACAGCGTGGGTGAGATTGAACATCCCGCCGAGACCGACGTTGAGTTGGCGATCCCATTCGCTCGGAGTCGTGTCGTTGAACGTGATCAGCGGCATGTAGATCGCATTGTGGACGACGACATCCAGCCGCCCCCAGCGCTCGACGATCGTCGCGGTCACCTGCTTGCAGGCATCGAGGTCAGATACATCCGAGCGCAGCGTCAGGACATCGGCCCCGTCGGCGGCCAGATCGCTAGCGCTGCGTGCAAGCTCGTCCTCGTGAATGTCGGTCGCGCAGACCTTCGCACCAGCGATCGCGAATGCCCGGGCGATGCCCCAGCCCAAACCGCGCGCCGCGCCAGTCACGAGGACGACTGAGTCAGACGATTGCCTCATCGAACGTTCCTTTCACTTCAATGTCATGTGACGCGTCGAAGGATGGTGGCGCTTGCAATGGCAACGATCAGCGACCCTCACATCAGGGGAACGACGCTGTCTGCGATACACACTCGCACATTCCATGGATTACCTGCAGACATTTGACCGTCGGCAGAATACCATGTGTGGGTTATCACGGTGGACAATCGACAATCCGAAAAAGACAGGAGCACCACATGGCCGACAAGCTGCGAGTAGCCGTCCTCGGCGCAGGACGATGGGCGGAGATGGCCCACGTTCCCGGCTGGCAGCGCGATCCACGCTGCGAGGTCGTCGTCATCTGCGATCCGGAAGGTGATCGTGCCCAGGATTTCGCATCGGAGTTCAATATCCCCGAACATTCAATGGACTGGCAGGCCGTGATCGCCCGCAACGACATCGATGTCGTCGATGTTGTCACCTCCAACGAGATGCACTACGACCTTTCCTGGGCTGCCCTTGAATCAGGTAAACACGTGCTGTGCGAGAAGCCGGTCGACCGGGACTACCGCAAAACCCGCGCAGCAGCAGAACTGGCGCGCAGCAAGAATCTGAAGACGAAACTCGGCTTCACGTTCCGCTATAGCCCCGGCGTGCGCTACGCCTGGTCGCTGATTCAGGAAGGGTTCGTTGGGACGCCGTTCATCTACAACGGCTACGAGCAGAACTCGCAGTGGCTCGATCCGCAGTCTCCACTCCGCCAGGTCGTCAAGGACGAGGACCAGTCGAAGATCCGGACATCGTCGCTCGAAGGGTACGGCGCACCAGTCATCGACATCGGCCACTGGTGGGTCGGCGCCGACTACACCCGCGTCGTCGGAACGATGCGCAACTTCATCCCCGAGCGAATGATCCGCGACACAGGCAAGATGACGCGCGTCAACATCGACGACGGTGACATCTACATCCACGAGTACGCCAACGGAGCGATCGGGTTCGTTCAAAGCAGTTACGTCACGATCGGCAACTACCCTGGCATCGAGGTCCGGCTCTATGGTGAGAAGGGCGCGATCATCTGCCGGTTGGTCGAGGAATTCGGTGTTGCGGAAACGATCAAGGTCGCGACGCCGGACGAAGTCGAGTTCCGGGAACTGGAGATCCCGCAACAGTTCTACCCGGTCGGTGGGCATGCCCGGGAGTCATGGCGAAC
>JBGSWU010000518.1:0-15062 GCA_041751795.1 Thermomicrobiales bacterium | reverse complement strand
TCCCAGGTAAACAGCGTTTCGTAGATGTGAGACGTGACAAGTACGACGATCGAGTCGGTCGTTTGGCTCATGTCCAGGTTCGGCGGATCCCCAGTCAACGCGACCTTCAGAGTGCCGCCACGGACGGCGACGCGGTCGGTGCTAGTCGCTGTTCCTTCGGGCTGAGCGCCGGACGCATCGCCTCCATCATCGCCTCCACAGGTCGCAAACAGGCCAGCGACGGGGACCGCGACCCCGAAACCGATGGCGGCGCGGAGGAGCGCACGGCGACTTAATTGTCTGTGAGACAGGACTCTCGGCGATTCGGTTGGCACTCGGTTCCCTTCCCCCTCAGCGTTGCTTGGCCAGAGCAGCGTCTCTCATTGTCTAAGAATTGAGGGCTAAGGTCAAATCAACTAGCCTTGGGTGCGGCCGGTTCGACGACGCTGACCTGCTAATCAGCAGTCGAATCAGTCTACGCCTCGGTTGTAGCGATGGACGCGTGAACCTCGTCGCGATGGGTCAAACCGAACATTACGAGTAAACCGTGTGTTGTCGCCAGAGCTGCTACGGCAACGTCAGGATCTCTGGTCCGTTGTTCGTTATCGCAATCGTGTGTTCATACTGGGCCGAACGAGAACCGTCTTCGGTAACGATCGTCCAGCCATCCTGCAGCGTTCGCACCTGCGGAGAGCCCGCGACAATCATCGGTTCAATCGTCAGGACCATCCCCGGTTTGAGGATGGGACCATCCCCGGCAGGACCATAGTGCGGCAAGGACGGAGCTTCGTGCATGTTCCGACCGATTCCGTGTCCGAAAAGATCACGGACGACGGCGAAACCATTCTGGTTGACATGCTGTTCTATTGCATAAGAAATATCCGTGAGACGTTTGCCAGCACGGGCTTCCTGAATGCCGATAAACAGCGAGTCATGGCAGACATTCATCAAGCGCTGCGACTCGTCATCGATAGAGCCCACTGGATAGGTCCAGCACGAGTCGCCATGCCAACCGTTCAGAATGATGCCGATGTCGAGCGCGATGACATCACCCTCATTGAGAACCTGCATGCCTGGAATGCCGTGGACGACCTGATCGTTGACGGCGACGCAGATGCTGGCCGGGAAACCGTGAAATCCCTTGAATGACGGGACACCGCCGTTCGATCGGACGAACTCTTCAGTGATCTGGTCGAGTTCGCCTGTCGTGACGCCAGGTCGAATGTGTTCACGGATCATCGCGTGTGCCTCGGCGACGAGCCTGCCAGCATCGCGCATCAGCGCGATCTGTTTGTCGTTCTTGAGATTGATCTTGCCTCGGGACATGAAGCAAACAGCTTTCAGCGAAATGTTCGTCAGCGAATCGCGCTTCACGAACCAGAACGAATGCCGAGGGGGACGTCGATACGCCCCCCTCGAAACGTGACTTAATTGTACAGGCGACGGTCAACGGTAACCTGACCTGTTGTTGTCGGCGATTGCAGCCTCCAATCGACTTCACGTGTGGAACGTTGGGTCAATTCTCTGGCTGGAAGTAGTGCTGCTCGATCCAGCGCGCAACATTCCGTCCGATGCCCGCCCCTTGAACATCAGCGGATCGGAAATGAAGACCCTGGTAGACACGAGCGTCGATCGTGTCGGCAACCACATCACGGAATTGCTTGTACGTCCGTGTGACATCCGCATGACCCGGCACGATCCGGACGAGACTGAATTCGGTTTTGCCCTTGCCGAAGAAGACTTCAGCAGCGTGCATGAACGCGCCAGTGAAGCAGTTGTAGCTTGACGAGTGATCCGGATAAGGCGGGGCGACAAGCATTGGTGTCCAGGCAGGATCGCCGACCGTCAAACGGTTTCCATCGTTGTTGCCCTCGTGGATGGCTGTGACCGGGCGCCAGAAGTTCCAGTGCGCCTTGTCATCAAAGCAATTGATCAGGGCATCGGCACCTGCGATGTTCAGCATTGCGAAGAGTCGCGCCTGCTCCGAGGTTGAGAGTCCACGCTCTTCGGCGAGGCTGCGGAACGCACGATTGTACATCTCGACCGGGTTGACGCTGAAGAACTGGGCGATGGCCTCCTGTTCGGCGTTGCGCCAACTGTTCGTCGCCGAGCCAAGTTTCTTGACCTCGTAGTACTCGAGCGTATAGACGAGGCTCTTGAGTGGTCGCGGTCCCTTCGTGCGGAACTGGGACCTGCTCTCGATCATGAATGGATCGACCGACAACATCCACGCATTCGGATCGATCACAAACCCTGGCGGCGTAGGCCGCCATTGACCGGGATCTGTACCGGCCTGCCACGAGCCCGGTACCCAGCGACCATCGTCGCTGCGGTCCGCGAGCATTGCCGCGGCAGCCGCCTCGCCGACCGCGATTCCTGCCTCGACGGCGTCGGGTCCGTCGGCCGCCGTCGCGTTGGCGATCGACGCGTCATATGCCGTATCGAGCCGATCGACAATCGCCTGTGATAGTGCAGGAACGATAACCACGCCGACCAGCACACGGTGGGCAGCGGTCGCGACGGCGGCGCCCGTTGAGGCGGATTCGTCGGCGTCGAGACCGCTTAGATATGGCTGATAGCCGCCCACTATCGCGTTGACTGCGTCGTAGACCGCTCCTTGGACGATGGCGAAGTGCACAGCCATAACCTGCGGCGGCAAACCGATGCCGGGCGTCGGGGCCGTCGGTGCATTGCCCAATGCCTCGTACGCATACTGGTTCCACTCCAGGACAATGGTGTCGAGCGGTTGGGCGGCTACATGCCTTGGCGCACTCCCTAAGGGTGCGATCGCGAACGCGACGAGGGCAACGAGTGCAATCGTCATACTCAGACGGTGGTTGACATTTCTCTGTGACGTGTTCATTTCATTCCTCGTTTCTCCCTGTCTGGCGTGACGGACATATCTACATGGCCGAAGGACCCGCCGGGCGTCAGCGAACGGCGTCGATCACGTACAGCGAATCCTCCGGTGTTCTGCACTGTAGGGAGTTAGGGAGAGTATGGCATCCGGGTAAACACCCACACGCGCTCGAACCACCCCGGCGGATACCACCCAACCAGGATCAGGCGAGATCGTGCCGGAGCGCGAAGGCGGTGGCATCGGCCTTGTTCTGAGCGTCGATCTTGCGGTAGAGGTTGTTGATATGCCGCTCGACCGTGCGAATGCTGAGGCAGAGTTCGGACGCGATCTCCTTGTTGCTGCGGCCGCCAGCGATTAGGCGAAGCACCTCGATCTCACGGTCAGTCAGGCTGCCACGTTGAGACGGCGATACGATCGGGATGTCTTTGAGCCCTTCTAACGCGACATCGATTGCGTTGGACAGCAGCAAACCGTAGCCGATTGTCCACTCATGTTGCCAGCCTTCAGCGCCGAGTTGTGCCTCTATCACCGGGAGATGTCGATTGTAATCTCGTCGCGCTAGTGGCGGTACCGGGACGCCGATCGTGTCACGTAGGCGAGCGACTGCACCAATCAGCTGCGCGGCGTGTGAGACGGCGCCCTCATGTGTTGCAAGCCAGGCACATGACTCAAATGTTTGTGCGAGGAACCGCGGATCACCCGCATCATAGGTGATTTGAACGCAGCGCCTTAGCAGCCGGCGTGCGCTTGGCAGTTCACCACGAGCCAGCGCGAGGTCTCCCTGAACATTAAGGATCTGTGCGACGTGCCAGACGTGGCCGTGCCGCTCGGCGAGTGCCAGTGCTTCATCGAGCACGACGGATGCTCGTTCCAACTGCTTGGTCTGCAGCAGTGCGAGTCCGAGGTTCGACAGTGTCACCATTAGTCGCGGATGGTGATGCTGCCGGAATATCTCCACCGCGGACTCATACAAGTCGACCGCAGGGTCCACATCGCCCGAAAAATGTGCGATTCGGCTGAGACCATGCAGGCAATTTCCGACCCCAACGTCATCGCCCAGATCGCTGTAGATGGCGCGAGCGTCCTCTTGTGCGGCTCGCGCCTGCGTGAAGTCGCCGAGAATTGTTGCGTTCGATCCGATCCCCCATAGCACGTGGGCACGTAGATCGTCCGGGACGTTTCCTGCATTCGCCAATCCTTGTATGAGCCACCGTTGCGATTCAGGCACCGATCCGCGCATGAACCAGTACCAGGCGAAAAAACGCGCCAAGCGGAGTCCTGAAATCGGGTTGTTCGCTATCGCCCATTCCAACGCGAACCGCACGTTCTCTTTCTCGGCGTCGCCTAGCCGAAGCCAACCAGCGACCTGAGGCGTATGCCAATCGCGTTCGGATTCGGAAAATGCGTGCAACAGGAAGTCAAGGTGCCGCTGATAAACCTCGTCATCCTCGCCAAGCGTGCGCAACTGTTCAAGTCCGAATTCGCGGATGGTTTCAAGCATCGAGTAACGAGTCGAGCCATCAGCCTGCGCCGTTCGCCTGGCGAGGTTGTGATCGACAAGCGTTGTCAAGCTATCCAGGACGTTGGTGTTCGGGTCGCTGACCGCTTCAGCACATTCGAGCGACCAACCGCCGGGGAACATCGCCAACATTCGGAAGAGACGCTGATCGGCAGATGGGAGCAGGTTGTAGCTCCATGCGATGGTGTCACTGATCGTCCGCTGTCGTGCCGGGAGGTTGCGCGCACCTCCCACCAGGACCGGCAGAATGTGGTCAAGGCGGCGATACAGGTCTTGGGGTGTCAGGATTCTCGTCCGAGCCGCAGCGAGTTCAATCGCCAGTGGCAGCCCATCAAGCCTCCGACAAATGCCGACGACGGCGTTTCCGTTGTTCGCAGTCAGCATGAACTCTGGCCTGCTCGTTTGCGCCCGCTGGATGAACAACGCCACGGCTTCGGATTGAGCGAGAGCATCGAACGAGGAATTGTCGTCGGGATCTGGCAACGCCAACGGAGGCACCGGCGCCTCCTGCTCACCCACGATTCGCAGTGCGATCCGGCTCGTGATGAGCATCTTGAGTGCCGAGCACTCAATGAGAAGATCGGAAATCAACGATGTCGCCGCAAGAAGATGCTCGAAGTTGTCGAGAACGAGCAGTGTCTCTCTTGAACGAAGGAATGTCGCCAGTTGATCTTTCGGGGCAACGTCGGAGGTTGCTTGAAGGCCAAGGACTGTTGCGATCGTGGATGCCACGTTGTCGGCATCCGTGACTGAGGCGAGTGAGACAAAGACGACGCCGTCCTGAAACCGATCGCGCACCACCGTCGCAATCGCGAGTGCTAAGCGCGTCTTGCCAACTCCACCTGGGCCGGTGAGGGTCAGCAGGCGCGACGAACCGAGCAGGCGAATTGCCTGCTCGATCTGCTCGTCGCGCCCGATAAAACTCGTCAGTTGTGCCGGTAGGTTCGCCATCTGGCGTTCCAGCTCATGTTGAAACGAAAATTGCTGACCGGCTCTAACTCGTTAGATTATTGTCGTCTATTCCTCCAGCGTGCTCAGGTCACCGACATCCTGACCGAGCTCTCGCGCCTTGAGAACACGTCGCATGATCTTTCCGGAGCGCGTCTTCGGCAACGTTTGGACGAACTCGATCTCTTCTGGAACGGCAATTGGTCCGACATTCTCGCGGACATGAAGTCGTAGCGTCGCCAGCATCTGCTCGCTTGCGTCGTAGCCAGTCTTCAGAATGACGAACGCCTTGATCGCTTCGCCCTTGATCTCGTCGGGCTTGCCGATGACGGCCGACTCAGCGACGGCCTGATGGGACACGAGCGCGCTTTCGATTTCTGACGAGCCGAGCCGGTAGCCCGACTTCTTGATGACATCGTCGACGCGTCCCTGGATCCAGAAATAGCCGTCCGAATCCTTATGGGCTGCATCACCAGCGAAATATTTCCCTGGAATTGTGTTCCAGTAGGACTCGTAGCGTTCGGGGTCGCGGAAGATCGTCCGCATCATCGATGGCCATGGCTTGTGGATCACGAGGTAGCCGCCTTCGTTGGCACCAACATCCTTGCCCGTCCGGTCGACGATTCCGGCTTTCACTCCGAGGAATTCCTTCGTCGCAGAGCCAGGTTTCAGCGGAGTGATCGGTGTTGGAGTGATCATCTGCATCCCGGTCTCGGTCTGCCACCATGTGTCGATAATCGGTTGGTGGTTTCCGGCGATCTTGCGGTACCAGATCCACGCTTCCGGGTTGATCGGTTCGCCGACGGTACCGAGCAGGCGGAGCGTGGAGAGATCACTCGCCCCTGGCCATCCTTCGCCGTGGCGCATCAGCGATCGAATCGCGGTGGGTGATGTGTAGAAGATCGTGACGCCGTACTTCTCGATCATTCTCCATATACGGCCCGGATCAGGGAAGTCGATCGCGCCTTCGTAGAACACACCCGTTGCTCCTGCAATGAGTGGGCCGTAGACGATGTAGGAGTGACCTGTAACCCAACCGGGATCGGCTGAACACCAGTAGACGTCGTCGGGTTTCATATCGAAGACGTACTTCATCGTGGCGTAGATGCCGACCATGTAGCCACCATGCACGTGAACGATACCTTTTGGCTTGCCAGTCGTTCCGGAGGTGTACAGCATGTAGAGCGGAGCTTCGGAGTCGAGATGAGCGACGTCAGCGCGGCCGTCGGTGAGATCCATCACCTCGTGGTACCAGACATCGCGACCGCGATGCCAGTTGATTTCGTTGTCGGCACGCTTGACGGTAACGACGCGCTTCACGGTCGGGCATTCTCGAACCGCATCGTCGACGATGCTCTTTAGGCCGACGACCTTTCCACGATAGTAATAGCCATCAGACGTGATGACGGCTTTGGCTTCGGCGTCCTGGACACGGTCGCGCAGCGCCTGAGCAGAGAATCCTGAGTAGACGACGGAATGGACGACGCCGATGCGAGCGGCTGCCATCATTGCGACGACCTGTTCAGGAATTCTCGGCATGTAAATGACGATGCGATCACCTTCGGTGATTCCCATGTTCTGGAGAGCGGCGGCGAATCGGCAAACGTCGTAGTACAGATCGCTGTATGAGATGGTCCGGCTAGTTCCATCCTCGCCTTCCCAGTAGAAGGCGACCTTGTTGCGAGTTGGCGTCGACATGTGTCGATCGAGCGCGTTGTAGACGATGTTGGTTTCGCCGCCGACGAACCACTTTGCGTACGGTGGCTGCCAATCCAGGATCTGATCCCACGGTTTGAACCAGTCGAGTTCCGAGGCCATCTCGGACCAGAACTCCTCGTTGTTCTCTACTGACCACGCATGCAATTCGTCGTAGGTCGAGAAACCCTTCTCGCGCATGTAGGCCGTAATGTTGGCGTTCTCAACGACATCTTCGCTCGGGTGGAAGATCCGGTCTTCGCTAAGGACGCGACTCGTCGTTTCCCAGTCAAGATTCGTCGTCTTCGCTGGTGTGGTCGTCATACGCCTTTCCCCCTTGTACAGCCAAACCGTGTGCTATCGCGATGCAGATGTCATTGCGTGGAGTGTTGAGGCATGCATCACTGGCATTTCGATTCTAGCACCGGATTCGTTAGTACTGCGCAATGTGAACGATGGGAACCGGAGTGATCGCGACCTGAAACTGGTCCATTCGTTTGACTTGGGTATGGTACAAGACGCAAGTTTGTACGATCGATTACAACGTAATGTGACCCGATTGGGTATTCTCGTCGTAGGTACTGTTGAGGGATGCCGCGCCGGTAACCTTCCTGGGAATATGCTGGATTGGATGGAGTAGCCGTTGCGTGGATTGATCATGCCGTTGAGGCTGCTGATCTCGCTCGTTACAGTGCTCACGATAATTGCTTGCGGATCGGGTGACGAAGGCAGTGATTCGGAGCAATCCGAGTCAACTGGGACCAGTTCGCCTGTGCGATCCGCAGAGCTCGCGCCGGAACTCGTTGGAATCGACAACTGGTACAACACCGAGCCGTTATCACTTGAAGCACTTCGAGGAAGCCCGGTGCTCCTCGTCTTCTTTCGCGACACCTGAGGCACCTGCCGGTCGGAGGCTCCGACCTTGAACGCATGGACCGAGACCTACGGGAAACAAGGGCTGAAGATCGTCGCCATTCACTCCAATGGTTCTGGCAACGACGTCAGCAACGTCGTTGACGCATGGGACATTGTCTATCCCGTGGGCGACGACGATAGCGGCGATACGTGGAGCAAATATGGCGTCAGGGCGACGCCAACCTGGGCGTTGATTAGCGCTGATGGCGCGCTCGTCCATCGTCAGGTAGGCGCAGTTACTACAGCAGCTGCGATCAAACAGATCGAGGCGCTGCTCGCGTCCTGATGCACAGGTGAATGTCAACGATGCGAGGGACGTTGAATGGTATGCCGGAATCGGAATCCGGTCTTCATAACGCTGTCCCAAGCTGAATTCCTGATCGGTTGAGACCATGACGACTGTTGAAACGGCCCCACTCGCTCTGGCAATGCTGCTGGCAACAGTGGGTGGCCTTTTATCGTTTCTATCGCCGTGCGTTCTGCCACTGATTCCAGGTTATCTGGGGTATCTGAGTGGAACCGTCGTCGGCGGGACTGCGAGTCCAAAACGACGCGACCTGCTGTTGCACGCGTCGGCATTCGTTCTGGGTTTCGCCATTCTGTTCACGATCGCCGGAATTGCTCTGGGTCAGTTCGTCTTGAGTATTCAGGACGGCCTCGAATACGTGCGCTGGATCGGCGGCATCGCCGTCATCATTCTCGGGCTCCACACGATCGGCGTGTTTCGAATCACGTTTCTTGACCGTCAGGCGAAATTCTCCGGTGAGGGCCGGCTGCCGCGCAATAAGCTGGCGTCGTCGTTCCTTCTCGGCGTCTTCTTTGGGGCGGGATGGTCGCCGTGCATCGGGACTATTCTGACTGGAATCTTCGCACTCGCGGCGACTCAGGGAACGCGCGCAGGCATTCTGTTCTTCGCCTATGCACTCGGCCTTGGGATTCCGTTCATCTTGACGGCCCTGGCATTCGGATCGATGTCGACGTGGCTCCGTGCAGTCAACCGCCACTTCCGTCTTATCTCCAACTTGTCAGGCGCGTTCCTCATCCTGATCGGCGTTCTCCTGTTGACTGACACCTTTGCACGTCTCGCGGCGATCGCCCCCCCGATCGAACCGCCGTTCATCAGTTAGTAACGGAAGACATTGCGATTGACATTGATGGCCCGGTCGCGCCGTCATCCTGGAACTTAATGATGCGTCCAGTCCATCGTTGTTTTGTTTCGTTTCGTTGCGTCGACAGCGTTTACGTTGAACTTGCCACGAAGCTCACTGACTCGACGTGTAGGTCTGCTCCGTTAGGTAGGACAGATTGCCAGTTCCATTTGCCTGCAACGGCAGACAAGAGTCGGCCTCCTGAGCAAATCGCCCAGATGGAATCGTCAGGCGCCGCGACGAAGAGTTCCACCATGTCAGGCATTGGCGTCTCGATGCCATTCGACGCAGCCTGCCAACTGTCACCACCGTCGCTAGAAACGACGATCCTGCCATTCTGTCCAACGTTCGGCGCGGGTCCAGCTAACACTTGGTCTGGGTGTGATGGCGGGATGATCGTCGCCCGGGTGTAGTCAGTTTCGAGCTTCTGCCACGTCTTTCCACCATCACGGGAGCGAGCGATGCCGCCAAACTGATGGCCTTCGTCGTCGCGCCACTCATGCTTGATCGATGCATAACCCAGAGACGCGAACAGCAGGTCACGGTTGTCGGGATGTCCCGTGATGTGGTGAAGATCTTCGTCATGGAAGATCTGAATGTAATTCCAAGTCTGGCCGCCATCATTGCTGTCCAGTAAACCACCGACTTCAACCGACGCCAGGAGTCGTTCGTTGTCTCCGGGAGGCGCGTAGATATTGCGGACCGCGCCAGCGCGTGGAGAGTATGGGAGATACCATTTGTCGATCCCTTTTAGGTCGACGACTCCAGATAGCTCACTCCACGACACTCCAGCATCCGTGCTGCGGAAGATTCGCCCCGGTTCGGTACCAGCCAGGATGGCGCCCGCGTCGTGCGGGTCGAGACCGATGTAGCGGAAGGCATCCGCCGTCAGTCCGACGTTCGCAGGTGTCCACGACGAGCCTCTATCTGAACTCCGGTACATGCCGTTGCCATAGCTGCCAGCCAGCACGACGTCTGCGTTCCCGTCGCGGAATGCATGGATGGCCCAGATACGTTCGCTCCGTAGTCCGAGTGATTCCAGATGGCCCTGAGACAGCCGATAAGCGCCATTGGATGTGCCGATGTAGGTGTCAAACACAGTGGGGCTCCTTCGCGTTCATAGTGCGACGTGAGGAGCACCATATTCGTCGATTTACCCAGGAAGTGCAAACGGTTATTTCCGACGCAACACCGTCTCCACAGCCGATTCGAACGCCAGCGTATCGCTGAGATCCGGGAGCAGAGCGTCAGGTTCGTGTTCGCTCAATGCATCCACGTCAAAGCGGCCAGTGGCGACGGCAATCACACGCGCCCCGCCGAGACGAGCGGCACGGATATCGTTCGGCGTGTCTCCGACGAGAACGGTTTCGGCGGGCTGGTGACGAACGCCGATGACACGTTCGGCGTCGTGGATCGCGGCTTCGACAAGATGACTCCGGTCGATTGCGGTGTCGCCGAACGCGCCAAAGGACAGCAACCTATCGAGTCCAGCAGCACGGAGTTTCGCGTGTCCAACGGAACGCGCGTTGCCTGTCAGCACTCCTGCTGACCACTCGCGTTGGAAGCAGACGAGGACTGATTCAGTGACACCAGGGAGCAAGCGTTCACGCAGACTTCCGCCGGCTAACGCGTCGGTATACCGGCGGCCCATCATCTCCATCATTTCGGTGAGTTTCTGGGCCGCCTCGTCGGCATTCAGTTGGTGGCGCTCAAAGAGTTCGCGAGCAATCTGAGCATCGAGCATTCCCGCCAGCGGAACGCCTTCGAGCGTGACAGGTCGGCCATAGATGTGCTCGAAAGCGTGGACAAACGACGCCCCATGATGCGGGTCGCCGGTCCGAAGGAGCGTTCCGTCGATATCAAACAGGATCAGCGGTCTGATCCGTGAGATCGGCGTCATCAGTGTGCCGAGCAGTAGCGCGTTGCGATGTCGAAGAGCGCACGCGTGGCGAACTCCAGGTTGTCTATCGCGACGCGTTCATCGTGATTGTGCGCGCCGTTCAACTCCACGTCCGAGAACCGACCTGGATTGAAGCCGTACACCTTGATTCCTGGCAATGACTTCGCGTCGGTGCCACCAGAAACGAGAAATGGTGCGACTTCACTACCTGGGTCAATGTCGCTCATGACCGCACGAATCGTCTCGAATAATGGAGAGTCGGGATCAGCCTCGATTCCGGACGACCCTTCGCCACGCGCACGGACCTCAACATCGTCCCCGACAAGGTTACGTACCTGCTGAATGAACTCGGCCGGAGACTGACCTGGCAAGGTCCGGCCATCCACGTCGCACGTGATCTCGCCTGGAATGACGTTGATTCGATGCCCACCGTGGATGATCGTTGGCACGGCGGTGTTTCGGGTTGTCGCTCGCAAACTCAGGCGTTCGACTTCACCCAGAGGCAACTTGCTGAGATTCTCCCAACTGGGGTCGGAGAGGATCTCGTTGACGAGCGCCGTCGCGTCACCGCCAATCGATTCACCCATAGCCATCAACATCCGTTCGACCGAAGCCGTGATGATTGTTGGGAACTGGTGGCTGGATAGTTTGACGAGCGCTCGCCCCATGCGCAGCATCGCTGTATCGTCACGAGGGACCGACGCGTGTCCCGGAGGTGCGCTGGCGACGAGTGTCATCCGTGCGCCACCCTTTTCACCGGTCTGGCACATGTAGAAGCGCTTCCCCATGACATCGGTCGCCTGTCCGCCACCTTCGTTGATCGCGACCTCGGCATCGATCAGATCGCGATGCTGTTCCCACATGAAGTCTGCGCCATCGCGTCCGCCCGCCTCTTCGTCCGCGAAAGTGCACATGATGAGGTCCCGGTCGAGCGTCAGCTTGTTCCGGGCGATCAACAGCATGACCATCAGTTCGGATGCGACGAGATTCTTCGTATCGACCGCGCCACGACCCCAGATCATCCCATCGTGAATACCGGCTTCAAACGGTCGGTGGGTCCACTTGTCTGCCTCGACTGACACGACATCAGAATGGGCCATCAACAGTAGCGGCTTCCCGTTTCCGCTCCCTTTGATTCGTGTAACGAAGTTGCCGCGGCCTGGCGTTTTCTCGATGATCGTTGCGTCGAGTCCCTCTTTTTCAACCACTTCTTTGAGATAGCCAGCGACGAGTGATTCGTTGCCCGGTGGATTGACCGTTTCAAACCGGATCAATGTCTGAAGGTGTTGTGTGACTTCGTCGCGGACGCTGTTCCAGTCGATCTTCTGGGCCACGTCGTTCGTCATCTGTGTCGTGCTCCTGTCGTCACTCTGAATCACTCAACGGATCACACGCATCCAGCGCGCTTCGTCGTTGCATCGCCATGGCGCAGGATACACCAGTTCGCGCGAGGTTCGACTCGTGAACCAGATCGCTGGCTATCCCGGTCCGGGCGAGGAAACCGGGGCGGTTGCGGGAGGCCGAGCGAATCGTACGGAGAGGAAGGCCGAGAACCGAATGGCGCCGGAAATGAACAGGACGATCTTTGGTTCGAGGAAGACGAGCAGGAGTGCTGCTACCAGTGGACCTGCAAATGCGCCGATGCCTGCCGATGCGTTGCCGATCGATGTGTAGCGGGCACGCTCTTCTGGGGGAGCGATCTCAATCGCGTAGTTCAGGTTGCCAAGAGCGTATCCAGCCCAGGCGACGCCCGAAATCACCTCAAACCCAAGCGCAAACCAGTAGCTCGGCGTGATCGCATAAAGCACTGGCATGCTCGAGACAGCGGCCATCGTCACGGCAATCACAGGGAACGAGCCGAATCGATCGATCCGTCGCCCCCAGAAGCGTTGAATCAGCAAGCCGGTGACGGCGTTGACGGCGGTCATCAAGCCGATGAAACTCGGAGAAGCGCCGAGGTCGTTGAGGATATACGGCGTCAGTACCGGAGCGACCAGCGCCGATCCGAACCAGAGGATGAACGTCGATCCAGCATATCGCCACATCAGTGGCGAGACTGAACCGAACAACCCGTACCCTGCTGCTCCGGTTGTTCCCGTTACCGGGGCGTTGCGTACCCGCCGTAACGACAGCAGTGTTGCTACGGAACCGGCACCGGCTAATGCCGCCAGCGCGTAGGCGATGGTGAATCCGTCGGGAAACGATCGTTGTCGGAGAAGGGCTGCGATTCCGATCGCGACAATCGTTGCCCCGATACCACTCGCGAGTTGCCGGTTGGCGAAAAAGAATCCCCGCTCGCGAGGGTTGACTGAATCAGCAATCACCGATGTCAGAACCGGGAGTCCAAGGCCAATCAGCGTCACAGACATGAGTGCGACGACCATCAGGACAGTCAGGCTGACGTCCGGTCCCTGAACGAACAGGAGGATGGCGATGATCAGAAATCCGAAACGTCCGAGCCCGCCTGTGAGCGCGGCCAGCGTTCGACGGTTGGGAATGTGACGGCGCAACCGTCCTCCCGCAAGACCAGATGCATTCGAGAGCAGGCCGTTCAGCGAGGTGTAGATACCGAGGGCGAGGCTACTGACGCCGAGTTGTACCAACAACGTGACGAAGAAGGCATTGTGGGTGGCGGTGGCTGTACCGGAGAAGA
The DNA here is from genome assembly GCA_041751795.1 of Thermomicrobiales bacterium. Taxonomy (GTDB): domain Bacteria; phylum Chloroflexota; class Chloroflexia; order Thermomicrobiales; family CFX8; genus JBBECJ01. The sequence continues at coordinate 1,445 of JBGSWU010000518.1, read as the reverse complement.
ATCCTTCGCCGATTAGCAGGTGACGGTCGGTGAAGTGCCCGCGTTTACGTCGTGACCGTCGTGCAGCCGGACGAGCCTCCGTCGATCGTGACACGATCTGCTGTCTCCTGCGCCGGTTGAATCGAAAACGTATCCCGGTCGTCGAAGGGATCGCCCCGGAACGACAGGGATACTACACGCAATCGGGCCAACTCGTCATGGGTCGGATCAGGCTTTATCCGGTTCGTGTCCCGTCCGCTGCTACGACGCCCGGTGCCAGAGACCCTGACGCGAGTTTCTGCTCGCGTTCCGTCGTTGCGCGTTGGTTGGCGGCTTCAACGGCTGCCTGACCACCGAGGTGTTTTTCGATCAGATCATCGTAACCGAAGACGACATCAACGCGGACATCGAGGTCCTGATATTTGAGGACGAGATCCTCCAGACGGGTCCAGTAGTACTCTTCACCGCCTCCCGCTTTGAATTCCCAGCGCGGTCGAACCTGGACGAGCAGGTTTTCGTCTGAATCGTAGACGACGAAGATATGGTCGATTTCCATGTGGTGTTTGCAGGCTGGGCAATACGAATGGTGAATCGATTTGCGGAGGATACCCTCACGGCCTTTCGGATCGGTCCCGAAGTTGATGAAATCGGCGACGACTGGGGACCAGCGCGCCCGGCATTTCGGGCAGTTCAATTCAGTTTCGTTGTATTTCGTCGTCAGTCGCTCGTCGCTGCCGACCGTGGCGGCTGTTGCATCTTGTGCCATGACTGAGTGTTTCCCTTGCTGCTGAAGACAGGTATCGACGGTTGAAGCCGTGAGTATTGCTGGGAGCGACATCCAGATTCAACCGCTGTGATTAACGTCCAGGTGCATCATTCTGGTTGCTCTGCTTTGTTTCGAGTTGCCGAATCATGTCCTCGAATATGTCGGTAGTGGAACGTGTTGGATCGCCGGGTCGCGATCCTCCAGCCGCCGGCGAACCGTGCTGAGGGTCGAGCAGCCGCTCGGCGATCTCACGGACATTGTCGTGTGGGCTGTGTCGAGCCGCGGTCGCTGCGACGGGATGGCGATGGTGCTTGTACATCAGGTCCGCAGCATCAGCGGCAAGTTCAGGGTTGAGATGGACAACGAAATAGGCAAGCATTTCGACCATCTGCGTCGTTGGCAATGCTGTTCCGAGTGCGATCAGTGCGCTACGACGATGCGCTACGGCGACCGACTCATTCCCAAGGAACTCTGTCGCCCGTTCGATGGTCGTCGCGCGATCCACGCGAAGCGCGGCGTTCCACGCCACTCCGCGTACTCGTTGGCTATCGTCAGCGATGAGTTGGTCGAAATGGATCCACAGCCGTTCGGGGTATGAATCTGCGAGGTACTCCGCGGCAATTCCTCGCACGTTTGCGATTTTCGAGTTGAGCGCGCTCGTCGCAATCAGCGATCTGTCGTTCTCGCTGATGTCGAAGGC
>JBGSWU010000517.1:0-11554 GCA_041751795.1 Thermomicrobiales bacterium | reverse complement strand
AGCCGGGAACGCAGGCCGCGATCGTGACCGGCCTTACCGAAGGCTCGAATGTGCCGATCCTCGGCGGTCCGGTTGCTGACAGCACTGGCGCAAACTGGTATGAGGTCGAGGCATGGGGTGTCACCGGCTGGGTCCACGGCGATTTCCTGGCTGAAGTCGGCGGCGCGCCGGTCGCTGGTGATGCTGTTGGTGGTGCGATTGCCGCCGAGGCGTTGAAGTACCTCGGTGCGCCGTACGTCTGGGCCGGAACGAACCCCAGTGGCTTTGACTGCTCGGGCTTCACCTATTTCATCGTCAACTGGGTTCTTGGCAACGACTTCCCAAGAGCGATAGAAGCGCAAATGGCCAGCGGCGAGTACGTCCACCCGAACGATCTTGAACCGGGTGACCTCGTCTTCTTCGAGAACACCTACAAGCCCGGTCTGTCCCACGTCGGCATCTACATCGGCAATTCCCAGTTCGTCAACTCCGGTAGCGAAGACGATGTCGTCGCCATCAGCAACCTCTGGGACGACTATTGGGGACCACGCTACCTCGAATCGCGCCGCATCCGATAGGTCGGCGAGCAGAAAGTGCTGAGTGCTGATTGCGACTCAGCACTTTCGACCCAACACACAAAACAATCGCTCGTTGCTATCCGCTGGTTCCTCGCTGAACCAGCGGGTGACGAGGATGTCAGCGAAGCCAGCCACGCGGAACAATTCGACTGCCTCATCCTGCGTGTACCAGCGCGTGGCAGGTGAGCGAAAATGTTCCTCGGTTGCGACGATCTCGCCGTCACGCAGCAGTTCGTAGCGGTCCTCGGTGTGTTCAAGTTGCCTGGGGATGTCGTAGGTCGAGCGCGACCAGCGACGAACGAGCAGGCCGTCGTCGGGTTGGGTCGCCTCAGCGGTCATCGTCCAATCGGTCCGGACGACGCTGTCAGCGGACGGTGCAATCGGTTCATCCAGGTATTCATCGAGGACCATGAAGGGCATCACTAGCGTCCCGCCCGGCTCCAGGTGGGCATACATCCGCTCCATTGCCGCAGCAGCGGCGGTCGGATCGATCAGCAGCTGGAACGAACTCGACGGCACGATGATCGTCTGGTAGCGACGTGGGAGATCCATCGTCTCGACCGATTGCTCGTACAGCACCGGTTCCAGGCCCAACTGCCCTGCCTTTGTTCGACACAGCGCGAGCATTTCCGGCGAATGGTCGAGCCCTTCGATTTCGATCCCATCGGCCAGGTAGTCGAGCAGAAGTCGCCCGGTCCCGCAGCCGACATCGAGCACCGGCTGGCCACTCCAGTGAATTACCTTTATATAGAAGAACCGATCCGGCCACTCCGACGTATCGCCACGCAGCAGGTCCCAGGTCGATGCCAGCATTCCCCGGTATTCGTAGTCATCGGCGTGCATTCGTCTGCCTTCCCAGCCAGCGTATCTGAGAGCAGGCAGGATAGCAGGGGAATCCACCGTCGATTGACGCTGTCAGGTGTGTTTGCTACGTTCGGGACACGGCAACAATCGCATCTATACATTGGAGCAACCCATGCAGACAGACCTGACCCGGATCACCTGGGAAGAGCGCGACGGCGTCGGTATCGCGACCCTCAATCGCCCCGAACGGCTGAACGCGATCGATACGCGGACGATTGCCGAACTCGAACAGGTCGTCGAGGTCGCCTGGAACCGGCCCAGCATCCGCTGCCTACTCCTTGCGGCTAACGGGCGTGGGTTCTCGGCTGGTGCCGATGTGAAAGAGTGGTCGTCTGGCGACAGCCAGCCCGATCCCGATGCGGACGGCTGGGGACCGCGGATGCACCGCTTGATCGCGCGCCTGTACAGGCTGCCGAAGCCGGTCATCGCGGCGGTTAACGGCGTCGCCGTTGGGGCCGGGTTCGACCTGGCACTGGTGGCCGACCTGCGGATCGCGTCGACCGCTGCCCGCTTCGGTCAGGTCTACGTCCGCGTCGGCTACTGCCCCGACGCTGGCGGCTCGTTCCTCTTGCCGCGACTGATCGGGCCGACAAAAGCCGCCGAACTGATCTTCACCGGGCGGATCATCGACGCCGCCGAAGCGAACGATCTTGGCCTGCTCAACGCGCTTGTCGAGCCGGATGCCCTCCACGACACCGCGCTTGATTGGGCCACCCGCCTGGCTGCCGGGCCAACGATCGCGATTGGCCTCGCCAAGGAGAATATCCACGCCAACTGGGACCTCAGCATCGAGGATGCCCTCCGCAACGAACGCCGAGCGGGGGAGCAGTGCGGCAGAACCGAAGATCACCATGAAGGTCTGCGCTCCACCGTCGAAAAACGTGAGCCAGTCTTCCAGGGACGGTAATCCCAGCCGGCTATGGTTGTAGTTGACCGCTGGCTGGTACGTGGCATGATGGCTCCCAGGGTATCAGGCGTTCTGAGGGGAACGATGAGGAAGGAAGAACCAATGGGTGTCACCGTTCACGAACGAGTTGAGACGATTCCTGATGAGATTGTCGAGGGGTTTAAGTCGCTCGGCGTTGGCGACATCGGCCACGTCCAGACCTTTGGCTTTATGGACACCGCGATCCGGCCAGTCTGGAGTGATGTTCGGCTTGTTGGCCGTGCTGTGACGTGTCGGATGCCGTCGATGGACATCGGTGTGTCCCGCGCGGCGATCCGCGCCTGCAAGCCGGGCGATGTTATCGTCGTTGATCGCGCTGGCGACACTGAGTTCGCCTGCTGGGGCGGCGGCGCCGGGCTGCTGGCGATGGTCCAGGGCGTCGCTGGCCTGATCGTCGATGGCGCTGTCACCGACGCGATGGAGATCACCGACCTGAAGTGGCCGGTCTACTCCCGTTCGATCTCCGGGCTGGTTGGCCGACCGGGGCAGGAGTACGGCGAAGTCAACACCGTCGTCAGTTGCGGTGGCGTGCCTGTCTCACCTGGCGATCTGATCGTCGCCGACGACGACGGCATCGTCGTCATCCGCCCCCACGAGGCAGAAGCACTGATGAAGGAAGTCGAGGAGCGATTCGGTAGCACCCCAAACATCCGCCAGTGGCTCCGCGATGGCAAAGACATCGCCGACCACCCGATCGCGCAGAAGTTCTTCAACCAGTAATCGTGCTTCAGGGCTGAGAGCGATTCGAACGGGAGAGGGACGTATCGCCATCTCTCCCGTTTTCCCTGCTAGACTGTTGCCCAAGGCTTGAACACAACACACGCATCACCAACGTTTTGCCGGGGCGATTTATCACCCCCATCAGATTAAAAGGCGATGCCTCCATGCAGCCGATGACGGATAAGACATCGACGAATTGGCCGGCCTCAGCGCTGTATGGGCGCGACGATGAACTGAGGTTGCTTCGACGGCACCTTCAGGCAGCACGGGCCGGTCAGGGCAGCTTGGCGCTCATCGTTGGCGAAGCGGGCATCGGCAAATCGGCATTGAGCGCGGCCATCTGCCAAGATGCGGCAATAGCAGGATCACTCGTCCTCGCTGGCGGATGCTATGACCTGACAACGACGCCACCGTACGGACCGTGGGCCGAGATCATAGCCCGTTTCCCGGATGACGGTGAGTTACCCACGGTACCCGCGCAACTGCGCGCGGGTGGTGGACTGGCCGGCATCGACTCGCAGGCCGCCCTCTTCGACGCCACTTTGCGCTTTCTAACGGCGGTTGCGGCCATCCGTCCACTGACTGTGCTACTGGAAGACATTCACTGGGCGGATGCCGCCAGCCTCGATTTCGTGCGCTACGTCTCGCGGTCACTGTCTCGTGCGCCGATCCTGCTCCTGGCCACCTACCGGGACGATGAGATCACCCGCAAGCACCCGCTTTCCGCAATCTTGCCCGCACTGGTGCGCGAAGGGCCGGTCCACCGCCTGCACCTCGGACGCCTTGAACGGAACGGGCTGGTGGGTTTGGTGCGCGAACGCTACCTGCTGCAGCCTGAGGACGACGAACGCCTGCTCGCGTACCTGCATCGGTTGGCCGAGGGCAACCCGTTCTTCACCAGGGAGTTGCTCCACAGCCTCGAAGAGCAACGCGTGCTCCGCCCCACAGCCGGTGGATGGGGGCTTGGAGATCTGGACCATTCGAGCGTGCCGACGCTGGTGCAGCAGGTCATTGATGGCCGGCTCGCCCGCCTCGACACGGATACCCGGACACTCCTCGACCGAGCCGCCGTCATCGGTTTCGACGCGCCGCTTGACCTCCTCCAGGAACTATATCCGGAGGCTCTTCCAGAACTGGACGACGCGCTCCAGCAAGCGATCCAGCACCACCTGCTTATCGTCGGACCAAATCTGAGGTCTGCCCATTTCAGCCACGCGCTCGTGCGGCAGGCGATTTATGCGGAGATCCCGCCGCTTCGCCGTCAGTCACTCCACCGGCAGGTTGGTGAGCTAATGGCGGCGCGGCCACGGGCCGATCCAGCAACGGTCGCCAACCACTTCTACGAGGCCGGTGACGCACGGGCGCTGGAATGGCTGCTGCGTGCGGCCCGGCTGGCACAGCGGCTCTTCGCACCAGACACCGTCATCGCCGAGTGCGGCCGGGCCATTGCCCTGGCCAACGATCTGGGGAGCGACGTCTCAGCCTGCGTCTATCGGCTGCGCGGCTGGGCCTGGGACTCGACGGGAGACTTTGAGCGTGCACTGCAGGACTACGATCGGACACTGGCGCTGGCGCGCGCCGCCGCCGACAGACACGAAGAGTTGCAATCGCTACTCGTCCTCGGAGCCCTCTGGGCATCGCGCAATTACCAGCGCTCCGGCGACCACTGCCGTCAGGCAGTCGACCTGGCCCGCTCAATGGATGATCCTGCCGCCCTCGGCCACAGTCTCAACCGCCTCGGAAACTGGCATTTGAACGCGGAGCAACCTGACGACGCACTACGCTGCCATCATGAAGCACTCGAGATCTTTGAATCAATCGACGACCAGCGTGGAGAAGCCAGCACCCTCGATCTCGTCGCGATGACCTACGCGGTGATCGGAGACGCAACGCAGTCGCTACGCAGCTACGAGCGAGCCATTCCACTGCTGCGTCAACTCGATGACCGGCAAACGCTGAGTTCGGCGCTGGCGTCCGCCAACGCCTTCTCGTACGGCGCATGGTCAACCGCCACGATCGGTGTCCTGGGAGTTCCCGCGTCGCTCAGTTCAGATTCTGGCGAATTGGCGGAGGAAGCGATTCGACTTGCGCGTGAGATCGGCTGGCGTTCAGGCGAAGGATATGCAACCGCCCAGGCAGGAGCGACGATGGTTCGGCGCGGCGTACTGCGCGCTGGATATCAGCAACTGTCCGAAGCACATGACATTGCCGAGCGTATCCAGCATCGCCACTGGCTGGCACAAGCGCATGTCAACATCGCATCCACCTATGTTGACCTGCTCCTGCCCAGACTCGCTCTCCGCCACCTTGAGCCGGGACTGAGCTATGCGAACGCGACCGGATCATCAATCTTCCGCAGTTCGGCAACAGGGCTGCTGGCGACAGCACTCATCCAGGACGGAGACGACCTGGCAGCGGAGCAATTACTCCGGGGCGAGATCGACCCCGCGCGGGGTCCGCGTCTCTTTTCAGAAGGTACGAGCTGGTATGCCCAGGCGTTGCTGCTACTCGTTCAGAAGCGGCCTGAACACGCATTGCTGGCCGTCGATACTGGCATCGCGTCGATTCCCATCGGAGAAGCCGCCCTGCCGCCCGAATGGCTGCGGCTGCGTGGAGAGATCCTCCTGGCATGTGGGCGGCTCGATGAGGCCGAGGCGAGCCTCACCGAGGCGCTTACCGTCGCCAGAACGCACGGTCTCGCGCTCATCCACTGGCGCGTGCTTGCGTCGCTGCAACGACTCTACCTTCTGACCGGACGTCACGATCAGGCGACGACCGCCTGCGATGCTGGGCTGACGCTCGTCAACAACATCGCCGAACAGTTCGACGATATCGAGATTCGTGAGATGTTCCTCACCAACGCTCACCGGCAGTTTGACGTGTCCCAACCAGTCTCATCGACTGACCATCCAGCCAGGGCGGCCGATATCGGCCTGACCGCGCGCGAACTGGAGGTGCTGCGCTACATCGTCGAGGGCCGCAGCGACCGCGAGATCGCCAATACGTTGTCAGTGAGCCACCGCACGGTCAGCCATCACGTCTCGAACATTCTCGGCAAGCTACAGGTGTCCTCGCGCACCGCCGCCTCGACCGTCGCCATCCGCGACGGCCTCGTGCGGCTATAGGTAGATTCCCCGGAAAACCATCGCGTGCTGACACGCGTGAAATAGGCAATCGTCCCGATGTGCAGCGCGCCACGGACCCGCATGATGTCGTCACGCAACACCGTCAATCGCATCTGCAGGCAGAGGAGGACGCTCATGGCAGCAGTTCAGACAGCCCAACCGGTTGCACTCGACAGCGAGATGATCGAGCAGCTCCGCTCCAGACTCCGGGGGGAGTTGCTCCAACCCAACGATGACGGCTACGACGCGGCACGTGAGATCTGGAACGGGATGATCGACAAGCGCCCGGCGCTGATCGTCCGGCCAGCCGGCGTCGCCGATGTCGTCAGCGCCGTCAACTTCGCCCGCGAGCGCGACCTGTTGTTGGCGATCAAGAGCGGCGGCCATAGCGTTGCCGGCAATGCACTCTGCGATGGTGGTCTGGTGATCGACATGTCCAGCATGCGTGCCGTTCGCATCGATCCCCAGACCCAGACGGCCTACGTCGAGGGTGGCGCACAGTGGGGCGACCTTGACCACGAGTCTGCCGCCTTCAACCTCGTCACGACTGGTGGCGTCGTCTCGACGACCGGCGTGGCTGGCCTGACGCTCGGCGGCGGCATCGGCTGGCTTAACGCGAAGTACGGGGCGTCCTGTGACAACGTCCTGGCCTACGACATCGTCCTCGCCAACGGCAGCTATGTCCGTGCCAGCGCCGACGAGCATCCGGACCTGTTCTGGGCGCTCAAGGGTGGCGGTGGCAACTTCGGTGTCGTCACTGGCTTCGTCTTTCAGATGTATCCGTTCGACGGTCAAGTCCTGGCCGGAGCGCGATTCTACCCATTGGACAAAGCACGCGAGGTGCTGGAGTTCTACAGGGACTTCAGTGCGACGACCTCCAACGATGTCATCAACTATTGTGCGAACTGGATCAACCCAGCAACCGGGGAATACGCAACAGCGATCGCCTTCTGCCACTCTGGCGGTCTCGAAGCTGCTGAGCGGGAGATGGCCCCGGTGCGCGCGTTCGGCGATGCTGAGTTGGACATCATCAGCCCGATGCCTTACACCGCCTGGCAGCAGGCATTCAATCCGCTGAATCCACATGGCCGTAACTACTACTGGAAGGCGCTACTCTTCACGAGTTTGACCGATGACGTACTCGACATCGTCACCCAACACGGCGCGCAACGGCCGACGGTCACATCCTTCGCCATCTTCGAACAGTTCGGCGGTGCCTACGGCAAGCCTGGCAAGACCGAGATGGCGTTCTGGCCCCGCGAAGCCCGCTACCAGTTGGTGATCAGCGGTTCCTGGGACGACCCTGCATTCCAGGAACCCTGCATCGGCTGGGCACGCGGACTCCACGACGCACTGGCGCCACATGCCCTGAACGGGCGCAACCTGAACTTTGCCGTCGTCGAGCAGGACGAGCGCACGGACCGAGTCCGCGCCTCCCACGGCGACAACTATGACCGGCTCGTCCAGATCAAGACCAAGTACGACCCCAGCAACTTCTTCCGCGTCAACAACAACATCCGCCCGTCTGTCTAAGGAACGTATCCCGTTCATGCGACATGCCTCGATTTGACGCGTGTCGCATGAACCTGCCCGCAGTACTCGCTAGCGTTGTCGCCAGGTCCAGATGCTGACGCTACCGACCCAGAGCGGAAGCAGAACAATCGGCATGACGGCGAACACACCGAGCGGCAGGAGGACGACGCAGGCCAGGCTCAGGCCAAGGAGCCAGCGTGGCCACAGCCCTGCCTGACGTGCGGACCAGGCGAGCAACGCAATCGTCATCACCAGTGACCACATCATCGGGGCGGCAAGCAGGAGATAGCCAATCTGCGGCGGCAGCGAGATGGCTGTGTTCGTCAACGCATCGTCGCCGAAGAGGTCCCCGAACGCCTGAGCCGACGCGACCGCCGACAGCATCGTCGCGGCGATCAGCAGCATGACCACGCTGTTTGCGCCGCTCAATAGCGCAAGGTCCAGCCCGTCCCCCACCGCGCCAGGTCTCCGTAACGCGTGCGTCTGTCCATGGAGGAAGACAAGCAGGCCGAGACCAGCGGCAACCAACAGGACTCCCCCTGTTATGTCCCGCCAGCGGTTGCCAGCGTCAGCATAGTAGTCGGTAAACGTCCCATCAGGATCGCCAAACTGTCCCAGCAGTTCCCCAAGCAACGCGAAACCAACGGTGAAGCACACCACGAAGGCCAGACCACCCAACGAGGACAATCGTCTGCTTATCTTCGTCATCGTGCTCCCTCGCCCAATCGATCAACAATACACACGACGCTGCACAAACCGGTCATCTTAAATAGCGGACTTCAGCCATTATGTCGAATCAGGAAAACGCCCCTCCCCTGTCATCCTGAGCCGCAGCGAAGGATGACAGGGGAGGAGTGCTCCTTTCCGAAGCACGTACGGGTGTGGCCTGCCCACGATGAGACTGGACATATGATGTGCTTTTTCTATTGAAGACTGCGACGCGATCGTCGATTGCCGCAGTCATTGGTTGTTCGTTCACCGACCAGGCCAGACGTATTCGTCGCTTTGCAATAAACGAACGGATTTCCGGCATCCCTGTGACATGCGCTCGGGGCCGTACGTTTCTATCTGAAATTCGTTTCATGATTTCGTGTTCACCACACTGTACCCTTCGCGCAACTCCCGTGCGTCATAGAGTGCAGGAAGGCGCTGAAACGTGTGAGCGACCGCAAGGGACGTGATTCGATGCAGGCACAAGGAGTGGTTGACCGCGTCGATGGGGTCAACCGAATTGAACAGGCGGCGATTGCAGAAGCGCGGGCAGGCGATGTCGCTGCCTTCGCAGCGCTCTTCGACGCCTACCATGGACCGATCACGTCGTATCTCTACCGGCTGACCAGTAGCCGCGAGACCGCTGACGATCTGGCCCAGGACACGTTCATCAAGGCGTTCCGTGCGCTGGATCGAACACCCGACGATCTCAACTTCCGTGCCTGGCTGTACCGGATCGCGACCAACACCGCGGCGTCCTGGCATCGTCGCCAGCGACTGCTCACCTGGTTGCCCTTCCAGCGAAGCGACGATACCGACACGTCTGCGATTGAACCTGGTCACGACCCACGGTTGGCGGAAACGCTCGCCGAGCAGGAACTGATCGCAGCGGCGCTGCAGCGAATCGGAACCAAACACGCCAGCGCTCTCCTCCTGCGTCATCACTTGCGGCTGACCGTCGAGGAAACGGCTGCCGCGCTCGACATCAGCGTCAATACCGCCAAGGTTCGATTGTTCCGTGCGCGCAAGGCGTTTACCGATGCCTACGACGCGCTGGATACCGACCAATCCCCAACAATCCCTGCACGGGAGGCACTCCGATGAGCGATACCTGCACGACCACGAAGCAACTGCTTTCTGATGGCATCGACCGGACATTGACGACGAGCGAGACGTCACGACTGCGCGCCCATCTCGCGACCTGTCCCAGCTGTCGCGCCTTCGAACGAGATCTGAGCGCAGGACTGACCGGCATTGCTCGACTTCCCCGTGTCAGTGGGAGTCCGGCGGTCCGGGCAGCGGTGATGGACGGAGTCCACCCGGGTGGACGGTCGGCCTGGCCGACTGGCTGGCGCGGCTGGACGACCCAAGTGGTGAAACTCGGTGGCGCCATCTCTGGCTTCGCGCTCGTCGCTGTCATTCTGATGGCGGTCTTTGGGGGCACTGGAACTGGCGATCCGAATGGGCGTTTCAGCGGCGCTGGCAGCCAGCCGGGGGCGCTCAGCGAACCGACGGCGACGCCTGAGCCATCGGTTAACGCAACCACGGCAGCCGACCTTCCACAACAGTGCGTTCCCGGCCAGATGGAGTTCGAACTGCAAACCAGCGATCACCCGGGCGATGCGGCCAGCAACAGCCCCGGCTTCGTCGGCTTTACCCTCCGCGCGATCAAGAGCACCGGTGGCGCGGAGTGCCGGTTGACGACTCCGGTATCGGTCCAGATCAGCGACGAGAACGGCCAGCCGATCGATATCCAGGGTAACCCGGCCCGCGCCGACATCGACTGGACGCTTGGCGCGGGTGACTCCAGCATGTCATTCGCGTGGATGAACTGGTGCGGCGACACGGGGCGGGTCAGCCTGGACGTCGAATTCATGACCTCCTCGGACAGCGGCACTGGAATGGGCCAGCAGATTGAGATCGCGCCGCCGTGCTTCGATCCAGGCCAGCCATCGACGCTTGGACAGGTCGCGAGCGCTCTGGCGGAATCCAACCCCGATGCCTGCCCATCTACCAATATCGTGGAAACACGCCGGCAGGGGGACGACCTGCTGATCTGGGTCATCGCCAGCAATCTTGATGGCTGTAGCGACAATCACGCGACGGTGCGACTCACCGACGAGTTCGGAGATCGGTTGGATGTCGAAGGCAATGACATCGACGTGTCGTTGACACCTCATACGGCCAGCGAATATGCATGGGGAAGTCTCGTATGGTCGAATTGGTGCGGCACCGAGGGCATCGTCAACCTCGATGTCACCCGGGCCGATTCGGGTCTTAGCGCCATCCTGGACAACACTCCCGCATGCGATGACAGCGCCCAACCATCGCGGCTGATTGTCTCGGACAGCGCGCCGCCGGACGACGTGTTCCCGCAGTTCCCGGTTTCCCCGCGATTCGATCTGACACCAGGACCGGCGTTGGAACTGCCGATCTGCGATCCGGCGACGATCGATCTGTCGCTGACCACGGAGGCGGCGGACAACGGAATCATCATCGAGGTTGTCTCCGATCTGATCGACGGTAAGATAGAACGCTGCGCGATTGACGTCGCGGAGTACTCGCTTTCGATTTCTGGAGCCAATGAACAACTGCTGACGTCCGAATCTGAGAGCATTACGCTCGGCGAATCCGCCGTCGCGCTGGAACTACCGAGGACGTCAACGTACCTCTGGCGCAACTGGTGCAGCGCGGACGGACCAGTCACGATCGAGACGATCGCCAACGGCAAGACCGCCACGCTCGAACTCGCCAGTGGCCCGGCCTGCACCAACGCCGACCAGCCAACCAGTATCCAGCCGATCGACTCGATGGTGTCGACCGAGTAGCAGCAGTACGACAGCCGAACCTCGCGACTCAGCGCAGTACGCGGCTGTCGTGTTCCCGGTCGTCATGATGACTTTAACACTTCAACTGTATCGAGATGGGCCAAACCTTTTTGCCTCGTCATCCTGAACGGCAGTGAAGGATTGCAACGCCGGGCGGTTCGGAACGACAGCACCGTTCCGCCCTTCAGTGCCCGCCTGATGTGAAAGCGGAGAGATCCTTCACTGCGGTTCAGGATGACAGGGCGAGTGAACCCGTCCTTCCCACCACGT
>JBGSWU010000516.1:0-6486 GCA_041751795.1 Thermomicrobiales bacterium | reverse complement strand
CGACCATCTACCAGATGATGCCGCTGGTCAAATCAAGTCACTGACCGAGTACGAGTTCATGGACCCGGAAGCCCGCCAGAAGTTCCAGGAACTTCTGGAACAACTCCAGCAGCAGGTTCTCCAGCAGACGTTCCAGGGCATGCAGCAATCGCTCCAGAACATGACGCCCGAAGACATGCAGGACATGCAGAACATGCTCTCGGAACTCAACGAGATGCTCGAAGAAAAGGCGCGCGGTGGCGAGCCAGACTTCGATCGCTTCATGCACAAGTACGGGCACTACTTCGGCAAAGGAATCAATTCTCTCGAAGACCTGATGGACCGCATGGCGCAGCAGATGGCTGCCATGCAGTCATTGATGGATTCGATGACGCCGGAGCAACGCGCTGAACTGTGGGGTGCGATGCAGGCCGTAATGGACGACCCGCGTGTCCAGCAGGAGATGGCCCGGCTGTCGGAAAATCTCGGCCAGATGATGCCCGACAATCCGTACGCGCAGCAGTTCAGATTCGGTGGTGACGAAGACCTGTCGCTCGACGAAGCACTGCGACTGATGGATCGCCTTCACGAAATCGATGAGGTGGAAGATCAGCTGCGTGGCGTCCGCGACTGGCGCGACCTGGAACATGTGGATGATCAGAAGATTCGAGACCTCCTCGGGGACGACTTTCAGAACGATCTCGATCAACTCCGCCAGATGACGAAGATCCTTGAAGACGCGGGTTACATTCAGAAGACACGGCGAGGCTACGAGATGACGCCGCGAGGTGTCCGGAAAATCGGTCAGAAAGCGTTGACCGACATCTTCCAGCATCTCAACAAGGATCGGTTCGGAAATCACGAGATCGACAGCCAGGGGACAGGTGGCGAACGCACCGATGTTTCGAAGCCGTACGAATTTGGTGATCCGTTCCTGCTCGACCTGCCGAAGACGCTCATGAACTCCGTGCAGCGTGAAGGCGTTGGGTCGCCGGTGAAGCTGCAGGCGAATGACTTCGAGGTTTACCGGACCGAGATGATCACGCAGTCGTCAACGGTCTTGATGGTCGATATGAGCCGGTCGATGCTTTACAACGGCTGCTTCTCGGCTGCTAAGAAGGTCGCACTCGCGCTGGACAGCCTGATCCGAACACAGTTCCCACGCGACAACTTGTACATTCTGGGCTTCTCGTACGTTGCGACGCGCCTCGAACCATCCCAACTTCCGTCTATCTCGTGGGACGAATATAACTACGGTACAAACATGCAGCATGGGTTCATGCTCGCGCGGCAGCTCCTTGCCCGGCACAAGGGAGGCAACAAGCAGGTGATCGTCATCACTGACGGTGAACCAACTGCCCACTTCGATGAAGGTCAAGTGCGCTTCTCGTATCCTCCGACGTATCAAACGCTGCAGGAAACGCTGAAGGAAGTCATGCGCTGCACGCGAGACGGCATAACAATCAACACGTTCATGCTGGAACGCAGCCCATACATGGCCGGGTTTGTATCTGAAATGGCGAAGATCAACAAGGGTCGTGCGTTCTTTGCAACGCCGGACCGCCTCGGCGAATACATTCTCGTCGACTACGTCGCTAACAAACGCAAGATGGAAAAAGCGTAAGCGACATCTCGCCGATGAACAGCATTGGCGATTCAGAGCGCGTCTGTTTTGAGAGGGCACATCCTGTGTGCCCTCTCGTGCTTGATAGAGCGAGGAGCAATCGGATTTGGCCAATGAGTCAACTCCGCCGTTTGTCGACGGCCTGACGCTTAGTCGCCAGTTCTTCGAAGACGAGGTTCAGCCCATCCTGTCATCCCATTTTCCAAGACTCGGTTATGCTGCGGCGTTGATTGGGCCGGGGTCCGAAGTCCTCGGCTTCGACACACCGATCTCAACCGACCATCATTGGGGACCTCGCCTCATGATCTTTGTCAGCGACGACGATCTGGGAAACGTTGGCCCTGAAGTCATTTGCCTGTTGAGTCGCGAACTCCCGCACACATTCATGGGCTACCCGACGAACTTCGGGCCGCCAGACGAAATCGGAGTTCGACTCCTTCAGCCACTCAGCTCTGGCCCAGTCTCCCACCGCGTCGACGTGATATCCGTCGAATCGTGGTGTTCCGACTACCTGGATTGGGGCCCGACTGAACCTCCAACCGTCACGCAGTGGCTGACGTTCCCGCAACATCGTTTGCGAGCGTCGACAGCGGGTGCAGTGTTTCACGATGAGCGAGGTGAGTTAACAACAGCGCGAGCGACTCTTTCCTGGTATCCGCACGACATCTGGCTCTACCTTCTCGCGGCACAGTGGAACCGAATCGCGGAAGAAGAAGCGTTCATGGCACGCTGCGGTGACGTCGGTGACGACCTGGGATCGACACTCGTCGCTGCCCGGCAGGCACGCGAGCTGATGCATCTCTGCTTTCTGATGGAAAAGCAATATCCGCCGTACGCGAAGTGGTTCGGTCGTGCGTTTGGAGACCTCACGATCGCAGCAGGATTACAACCAGATCTGCAGTCAGCCATTCGGTCACCCGACTGGCTGGACCGTGAGACGGCGTTATCGCGAGCGTATGAGCGGATCGCGACCTTTCACAACTCGCTCAGTTTGACTGATCCACTGGAAACGGCGGTTCGCAACTACCACGGTCGCCCGTATCTAGTGCTTGACGCTGGCAGGTTCGCAACGGCCCTTCGGCAGCAGATTCGTGACGAGGTTATCAATCGACTTCCCGATCGATTCGGAGCGTTGAACTCGGTCGTTGGCTCGACCGACCTGCTGGAGACAGCCGATCTTCGGCGACGGCTGAGACGAATCTACGACTGACGGCCTTCAGGGCAACAATGTCGCGATCTCACCTGACTGTTCGTCATACAGCCGCACCCCCGCCTGAACCGCCTGCTCGCGGGCGTCAGGATCACTGGTAACGAGCAGAATCCGACCTGGTTCAACGTTTGCAAACGCTACGACCCGATCGAACGGCCATCGACCTGTGTCTCCGAACCAGAATCCGAGCCTGTCTGATTGACCGGCAGCATCGACGACCTGGGCAACGTTGTCGCCGTTCAGTACTGCCCCTGCCAGCACTCCCAACGAGACGACCGTCTCAACGTCTTCACGGACCTTTGGGAGAGTCAGTTCACGCGCGTCGAACAGGACGAGTTCAACCGCACTACATGGTTGCGACACGTCACGCCTCCTATCTCATCTGAGGATACCCGACGGCAAACACAAAAGAGCATCACCGGCGCTTGACGCCGGTGATGCTGAAAGGGGGGGGTGGTAGGGGATATTCAATTGTTGCAATCAGTCCCAGGCTGCTGAGTCAAACGATTGACGTGACTGTCCGATCGTGCTCGCCAGCATCGGAACCGACGCGAACGCTGGCTGGCCGATCCGGGCTGGGACAACTGCCGCTGGTCGTTGGACGCACGGCTCGATTTCGACTGGCGCAACACCGACGATCGACGTGGAGCGACGTGACCCAGATGAGCGGCCAATGACCATCACTCTTCGCATTCCGGTTCGCTCGTACAGTCTCCACGGCATCTTGAACATGACGGCGTCGACCGTCAGCCGCATCAGCAGTCGATTCTTTCTGATTGGTCCGGCTGCGAGATACGCGAACGCTCCGAAGCCAGGAACCGCCGCAAACGCGATCACGACCGGGTTGTGAATACTGAACGAGAGTTTCCAGGTCGCGAAGTCGATCCGTCGCGCCAGAAGGCGTCCAGTCGATCCAAGGATTGCCAGCGTGCTCCATCCAGCTCGAGCGATGCTTCCGAACGGGAACCGCAGCAGAACGCTGATTCCGACGTGGGCTCCGAGGTGTGGTACAACCGCCTGGAACTGCGGCGTGCTCATTTCTGCCCGAACCAGCGCTGCCTCGTCATCCGAGATTCGGCCTTCGGCGTGCCACGTGTCGACTGACGTTTTCAGCCAACCGAGTGCCTTTTCCTGACCGCCAGCAACCGCGTTGACGGCTCGTGGTTTCCAGTTCCGGACGTCGACGACTTTGCTCCACAGCCGCGGTTCGCTGGCGTACCAGGCGTTCGCAGACGCCTCAGCCGCTTCAAGCGTGGATTCGAGATCGGCAAGCCAGGCTTCGCCCTTCAATGATCGAATGACTTCCGCTTCGCTCGCGATATAATCGCGGGTCACATCGAAGTAGACCGTGTCGAAGATCGGCGCATGGCCCCGTCGAATCGCACGCGCCCAACTCTTGAGCGATGCGAGAGGCGAAACGAGACCTGACTCAAGATCGACGACGATATACCGACCATCAACGGTTTCCAGGACATTGTCGACAGCGCGGGGTTGGCGCGGATCGATCTGCCACGTCGGGAGCCCGGCACCGTCGAAGCGGTCGCGAAGATCGCGGAGAAAGTGCTTCGCGGCAACGCGATTGTAGGGAGCATGTCCATCAACGAGTTCGCTCGTGATTGCCAGATTGCCGTCAATGACATCGATGCCAGTCGCTTGCGCGACACGCCGCTCGCCATACCAGTACTCGGTCAACATCGAGGCGAGGTTCCGTCGCTGCACCGCAGCCGATAGGGCATGGCGGTTCGCGATATAGGGGAATGGTGCCTGGAACGACAGCCAATAGATCGCACGCGGCAGGAATCCCGGGTTGTAGACCTTCGACACCGTGTGCTCGTCGAAGATGACGACGCTGGTCAGCGCATGTGCATGGCGCTGGTTTTCGTCATGGTCGATCTCGCCCGCGTGAACGAACGGCAGATGTCCGGCTACCGCCTCGATGCGATTGTAGGCTGCGAACATCACAATCAGGAAGAGTCCGCCCCAGGCGTATGCGCCGAAAACATCGCTGGGCCAGTGGGCGCCTTCCCAAATTCGTGCGAAGCCGGTCGACACGATGATCGCCGCTGAAACCACCTGGATCGTTCGCCGAACGATCGTGGATTCGATACGGCGGGCAAGCACGAAGAACATGCCGTAGATCATCACGGCACCCATGACGTGACCGCTTGGGAACGACGCCGCCTGGATATCCGGCACAGTTCGCTCAACGAGCGTTCCATCCGGGCGAGTTCGTCCGACGATAACTTCACCGACGAAGTTGTTGATCAGCCCACCAATCGGAAGCGTCAGCGTCGCGAGTGCAGGCAACCAGAGTCGCCGCATAACGAAGGCGACCATCGTGATCGTCCACATCGCGATCGCACCTTCGCTACTCGTTAGCGTGCTGATCGCTATCAGAATGGTATGCAGGTACGGCGCGTCAATCTCCTGGACGCGATTGATCGTCCAGACGTCGAGGCGGGCCTGCGGCGCATACATCGCGAAGGCTGTCAACAACGTCGCAATGAAAGCGAACGCGATCCCTGCGACGCGCAGCGTGATTCGTGGTGCGCGCTCTTTCGAATGTGCGAGCGGTCGACGCGGAAGCGCCCTGTCACTCGTTCCTGGCCAGGCAATCGTAACCATCGAGCTACCCCCCTTTGGGTAAAGCACGTTCCTGAAGCGGTCGTTGCTTCCGCGCTTACCGAACAGCGTTGTCCAGTTATTCGATGTTATGGGATTGTCAAGATCATCACATCGGCCAACCGATTGAAATTCTTCGCCGTCGGTCCAGACCGCAGCCTGTCCATAAGTACTGGGCGCCCATCAGTCGTTGGGATCAGCGAATGCAGAGATTCAGGACGAATCGGTGGCGGTTGCGTTCCGGAGCAATGGCAAGACACATGCTATGATCTTGTGTCGTGCCGCAATACGATGGGGAGTGCAGCCCCGCGGCACGAGCTAACTTGAAGAGCAACCAGAAATCTTAGAGGATCGACAACTGATGTTTCGAGATCTACGGCAGTCATTTGGACTGGCGAGACTGCTCCTTGCGGCAATCATTCTCGCGTCGATGGCGCTCACCGTTCGCCTTTCCGTCGTCGCGGCCGAAGACGAAACGATATCTGGAGATGTCGTGCTGAGCACGTGGGTTCAACGCACTTCCGTGCCAGGGATCGACTTCGTCGTAACTTTCATGAACTGGCTTGGTCGACCAATTCCAATGACGATGTTGACTGGGTTCGTCGCAATTGGCTTGCTGTCTCGTCGTCGCTATTCCGAAACGATCCTTGTTCTACCAACGATCGCCACCCATGCCGTGAACGCGCTACTCAAGAACGTGATCCAGAGTCCTCGTCCAGTCAATGGAGAGGTGCGTATTCAGGACCACGCTACAGGGTTTGGCTTCCCAAGTGGCCACACGATGGCCGTCGTCGTGTTCTGCGGAGTGATTGCTTACCTCGCATGGCGGTTGATCGAACATCGGAAACTCCGGTACGGTGTCCATGCCCTCGTGGCGGTGGCCGTCGTCGGTATTGGATTCAGTCGGATCTATTCAGGAGCCCATTGGCCAACTGACGTGCTTGGCGGGATTCTCTGGGGATCGTTCTATACCGGACTTCTCGTCGTCTTATTCCACCGCATTCAACCTGTGAGTAAAGCACGCGAACTGTCCGCGGTACCTGTCATCGCC
>JBGSWU010000515.1:0-18512 GCA_041751795.1 Thermomicrobiales bacterium | reverse complement strand
AAGGCGCGGATGAAGATGGTTGGGAACGTCGAGATCCCACAGGAAGCATTCATGGCTATTCTAACGCTCGGCGATGAGCGTAGCGTCGCAGAACGCAGCTAGCGTGCAATCCTCGATCCTCGTCATCGGGTTACTTGGTCGTTCTCCTGCCGACGATTGGGACGCCATGCTGTCGGGGCGGATAGTCGTTGCACGGTCTAGCGACATCGCGACCCAGACTGTGCCGGCATCGGTCGAAATCACACACACCTACGACACGTTGTTCGATCGAGAGCCACTTGAAGGCATCGAACAACTCATCGCAGCTGACATCATAGAGCGTGCTCTTCAATCCTCGATCGCCTATCTCGTGCCAGGTCCTGGCTGGATCGGTGACGCGACAGTTCACGCTCTTTCTTCGGTCTCGAACATGCACGTTGCGCCGTCTGGATACGCCGAACCGTATCCATCGCACGCAATCGTGTCAGATGCATTGACGTTGGCACAGGCTCAGGAGCAAGCACCGTTCGATTCCGGAACCGCGCCACTCGACGCCACGTTGCCAACTGTCCTGTTCAACTGCCATGGTGAGCGCATACAAACACTTGTAGCGACGCGACTCCGGTCGGTGTATGGGACGGCCGTTGATGCGTCCCCACATCAATCAGGGACGCTCCTCGTGCCCGCTCGTGACGCGTTGGACAGCCCACCTTCATTTGCCGCGTTGGAGCACATCACCGCTCGTTTGCGACAGCCTGATGGATGTCCATGGGACCGAGAACAAACCCACCAAAGCATGCTGGATGATTTCGCCAGTGAAGTTGCAGAGTATGCCAAGGCAGTGCGATCGAGCGACTGGCCCAACGCGGCAGAGGAACTGGGTGACGTGTTGCTCAACGTGTTAATGCAGGCGCAGATTGGCTATGAGACCGGTCACTTTCGCATCGAGGATGTGTTGACGAGCATCACTGCGAAGCTCGTCCGCCGCCATCCTCACGTCTTCTCGAACGTAAGCGCAGCCTCACCCGAGGACGTCCTCGCTGTCTGGAACAGCGTCAAGGAACAGGAAAAGCAGTCACGTCTCGGGACATAGTCGGCAGGCCGGGGGGATCAACACCAGCGCGAATCAAGTCCATCGGTTCAGTGGATGAACCGTGTGGCATCATCGGTCAATTGGGTAGGGAATGGGAAGTAAGTGAGGAATTCATGGTAAGTCTGGCGCAACGGTCGTATACGACCTGCGGGGAACTCCGCGCCGAGGATGCCGGTCGTGATGTTACGGTGAAAGGCTGGGTGAATCGCAGACGCGATCACGGTGGTCTGATTTTTCTTGATCTGCGCGATCGATACGGCCTGACCCAGATAGTCGTCAATCCAGAACAAGCCGTAGACGCGCACAAGGTCGCCGAACACGTCCGCACGGAGTTCGTTATGCAAGTGACCGGGACGGTACAACTCCGGCCAGACGGTACCGAAAATCCGAATATGCCGACCGGTGCGATCGAAGTCGCCGCGAGTTCGCTGGTCGTCCTCAATTCTGCAAAGACCACGCCATTCGAGATCAGCGACGAATCATCTGTTGATGAATCACTTCGACTCGAATACCGCTACCTTGATCTCCGACGACCAAGAATGCAGCGAAATCTGATGCTACGCCATCAGATCGTGCGGACGATTCGCCATTACCTGGATGAACGGGATTTCATCGAGATCGAAACCCCGATTCTCATCAAGAGTACGCCAGAAGGCGCGCGCGACTATCTAGTCCCGAGCCGTGTTTATCCGGGGCAGTTCTACGCCCTGCCTCAGTCGCCGCAGCAAATGAAGCAGATTCTGATGGTCGCTGGAATGGACCGCTACTATCAGATCGCCCGCTGCTTCCGGGATGAAGATCAGCGGGCCGACCGCCAGCCTGAGTTCACGCAACTCGATCTCGAGATGTCCTTCGTCGACATGGAGGACATTATTCAGTTGACCGAGAGGTTGTTCACCGAACTCGTGGGGCTGACTGACTTCAAGATCCAGTCCGAGCCATTCCCTCGACTCACGTACGCTGAAGCGATGGCCCGCTTCGGCAGCGATAAGCCAGACCTGCGATATGGAATGGAAATCGCCGACATCTCGACGCTGGTTGCAAACAGCGAATTCGGCGTGTTCGCCAACGCTGTCGCTGGCGTCGGAGTCGTTCGGGGCATCGCCGTACCAGGGCGCGGGAATGCCAGCCGCGGCCAACTCGACGAGATGACGAATTTCGCGAAGCAGTTCGGGGCACGCGGGCTGGCCTGGCTCGGAATTGAAGACGGCGAAGATGGCGCGCGCTCCGCACGGTCACCGATCGCTAAGTTCCTGTCGCGGTCGGAACTCGACGGCATCATCGATGCAACCGGAGCCAACAGCGGCGATCTCGTCTTGCTCGTGGCTGACAGCGCTGAAATCGCTGCGAACGTCCTTGGACGACTACGCGAACGATTCGGTCATGAACTCGGCTTGGCCGATCCTAACGTCGCCGCGTTCTGCTGGGTCGTCGACTTCCCGTTATTCGGCTGGGACGAAGAGGGTAAGCGGTGGGATTCCCTTCACCACCCGTTCACCGCGCCAATGGATGAAGACATCGCGCTACTCGACAGCGACGTCGGTGCGGTTCGATCGAAGGCGTACGACATAGTCCTGAACGGGTATGAGGTCGGCGGCGGATCGATTCGTATCCATGATCAGAACCTCCAATCGCGGATGTTCCAACTAATGGGCTACGAGCAGGCAGAGATCAACGAGCGTTTTGGTCACCTCCTCCGCGCGTTCGAGTTCGGTGCCCCGCCGCTTGGTGGAATCGCACCTGGAATCGACCGCATCGCGATGATTCTCGCTGGTGAAGAGACATTGCGTGAAGTGATGGCATTCCCGAAGAATCAGAGCGCCCGAGACATGATGTTCGACGCACCAGGGGATGTCGAGCCGAAGCAACTTAAAGAACTACATATTCACGTTGCGGAGCCAGTGGGACAGAAAACGACCTGAGTCGTCAACCACATCGGCGACGGAATGTTTCTGCGGTTGCATGTCAATCGTCGATGGGCGAGCAGGTTAGTTGCTCGCCCACGACATTCCAGAAATCGTGCTGATGTTTTCGGCTGAGAAGAGGCGTTGTGGATCAGACGCCGTCAGCCGATTGTTGCTGCCAGACGATACCTCAACGTACGACGCCTCGAATTCGCCATCGTTCACGCTGAAGAACGCGATGAAGTTTCCGTCTGGCGACCAGACAGGGGAGACGCACGTCCCTATCTCGGTCAGTTTGTACGGCGCGGTGCCATCAATCGGCGCGATCCAGATGTCGCTACTCGTGCCGTCACGCTGGACATAGGCAAGGCTTTGGTCATCCGGAGACCAGGCTGGGTCGAACGCGCCGTCAGGATGGTCAATAAGTACTTTCGTGTCCGCAGAATTCAAATCAAGTGTCCAGATCTGCGTGTTTCGGAGGGTTTCACTGGTGTCATTTCGGACAACGAATGCCGCCATCTGTCCGTTGCCAGACAGCGTCGGTCCTTCCTGAGCACGGTTGATGTCCGCCGTCGCCGACAGAATGTATGGGTCGGCTTCCCACGTTTCTGAGTACCACAGGAACATTGGGTCAGACGTCCGAACGGTACAGTCGTCGTACTCCCAACCGCCACGATCGCTCGCCCAGATGATTCTCTCGCCAGCCTGATCCCAGACTGGATCGACCACCCAGTATGCGTTGCAGACATACTCCTGCGAGTATGGAGTGACATCAGGAGAATTGTTCGTCACCTGACGAAGGGTTTCACCGTCGAGGTTCGAGATGTAGAGGTCAGAGTAACCCTTGCCTCGATTGACCTGGACGTACGCGAATCGCTGCGCATCCGGCGCCCAAGTGGGAGAAAGAGCTTCAAACTCTTCCTCGACCTCGGTAACACGTCGGATATCATTGCCGTTCCATAGTTGAACATTGCCGTCAGCAACGAACAGGATCCGCCCGGAAGGATCGGCTCCAGCCTGCGCATCGGGTGTCAGCAGCGCATCTGGCTGTCCACACGCGCTAAGGAGAAACGCGAAGCAACACGCAACGATCACGACGAACGCGATTGGACGACGAAACACACCCCGCAAGGTCATCGAGTCGCACCTCCGCCGGGAACTCGCGTCCCGTACCCGAGTTGAAGTAGGACATCACGGGCGACCGCTGGTTCATTCCATGGACGCTTTTCGGAACCGTAGATCATGCTACGTTCATGGCCCTTCCCGGCGAGTACAACCACATCTCCTGCTTCAGCGCGTTCCAGCGCCATCCCAATCGCCTCACGCCTGTCTTCGATACATTCAAAGTCTACACCGCGCTGACCGCCTGCTTCGGTCGCACCGACCGCGATGTCGGCGATGATTGACTCGGCATCCTCGTAACGAGGGTCCTCGCTGGTAAAGACCGCGAAGTCCGCATCGGTTACGGCGACAGCGCCCTGAATCGATCGCTTTTCGCGATCGCGTTCTCCCGCAGAACCGAATACGACGAGAACCCGACCAGCTGCGAGTTTTCGCGCTTCACGCAGGACGCTCCGAATCGCGTCAGGGGTGTGAGCGTAGTCAACAATGATTCCGAACGGCTGTCCCGCATCGACCGATTCCATTCGGCCTGGCACAGCCTTCAGCGATGCGAGTCCAGCTGCAATATCGGATGACGACATGTTTAGAGAAACACCTACTGACGCGGCTGCAACGGCATTGGCGACGTTGTACGCCCCGGGGAGATTGATCGTTGTTGGCACGACACCAGTTGGAGTCTTGAGCAAGAATCGCGAGCCCGTCGGGTACGCCTCGATGTCCTCAACACTCACGGCGGCTTCAGTTGCGGATCGCGTCGTGTAACGAACGATCGTACTTCCTTCAGCGTCTGGGAGCAGGGACAGCGCCCCCTCATCATCCTGATTCACGATGGAAATTCCCAGCTTGCCGGACCGTCGAGACTCGACCACGCGACGGAGCAATCCGCCCTTGGCACGACGATAGTTCTCAATCGATCCGTGGAAGTCGAGGTGCTCGTGCGTCACATTCGTGATCACGCCAATGTCGAATGCACATCCATCGAGTCGATGAAGTTCCAGTCCGTGTGATGTCGCCTCGACTACCGCCAGGTCAACGCCGTGGTCGCGCATCTGGGCCAGATACCGCTGAACATGGAGCGATTCAGGCGTCGTTTGTCGTGACTCGTGGAGATCAGTGTCCGCGCCAATTCGGACGGCGACGGTCCCGATCATTCCCGTTGAACGCCCCGCGTGACGGCACATCGCCTCGATGAAGTAACTGGTTGTCGTCTTGCCATCGGTTCCGGTGACACCAACAACAGTCATTGCCCAACTCGGCTGCGCGTAGAACCGTGTCGCCAACTCCGCTAGCAACGCCCGGCTGTCAGGAGTCGATACGATGGCCTTGTATCCAGCTGTATCAACATCGGCACCGTGTTCAACAACTGCAGCTGTCGAACCAGATTCGAATGCCTGCTTCAGATACAAATGACCATCCGTATAGCCGCCGCGCAAGGCAACGAACAACACACCTGGGTTCGCGAGACGACTGTCGAACTCGATGCCGCTGATTTCGATATCCGGGTTTCCATGGATGACACAGTCATCGATGCCGTTAACAAGGTCGATCAAACGCACAACTTTGTCCCTCCGGGTGACTCGGAGAATGAGGAAACTGGTAGTTGGCGAAGAGGAAGTGCGTGACCCATTACATCAGCGGGCGAAGAGGATTCGACATCATCTGTGCCTCTTCAAGTGCGTCCTCAGCGGCGTCCGCAATCGCTTCTGAGTCATCCTCCGTCAGTTTACGAAGCGTGTTGATCGCGAATTGCCCACCGATTGCGCCCAGTGCCGCGATCGCTGCCATTCGAACTTCGACGTCGTCGTCTCGGAGCCGGTCGATGAGTTCAAGGACCGAACGTTCTTCACCGATCGATCCTGCTGCAGTCACCGCCTCAAAGCGCAACTCAGGCTCGTCGTTCGTCAACTCGTGATGCACGACATCAAGCCAGCGAACAGTTCCCTGACGGCCCATCGCATGCAGCGCACTTACACGCAGCAGATGGTTGTCACCTTCGTACGCGTCTTCGATACGTCGGATAACTTCGTCGTCCTCAGCAAAGTACCCGGCAGCTTCCAGCGCACGACGACGCACCGCTGCCGAGGGATCATCGTCGATCACTCGCAGAAGGGTTTCACGAACGCGCTCGGCGGTTTCGTCGTCGAGTTCGTCGAGTTCCGCTTTGAGTGCGAATCGCCCCAGGGCAAGCGCCATTGCGGCCCGCACCCTCTCGTCTGGCTCGTCCTCAATGCTCTCCAGCAACGCGTCGCAGTATGTAGCTGATTCCAGTTCTGCGAGGCCGTCGATGGCTGCAAGGCGGGTATCAGCGTCGATATCACGCACCGCGACCAGCAGCGCACGATTGTAGTTATGCTCAATCTGCTGCTCTGCGTCGTCCCGCATCGCCTGCACAGCCGCAAGCCTGATGTCTAATGGGAGATCGGGCCATCGCTCAGCGAAGTACGTGGCAGCCTCTCGTCCGAGATCCGACAGTGGCTCAACGAACAAGCCACTGTCGTCGGCAGACCGTAATTGAGTCAGGACGCGATCGATCGCGCCCTGGCTGTCTTTTTCAGGCTGAGGGGACGTAGAGGAAGACATCTTCGTTTGATTCATCCGCGCTGAACTCCGGGTAGGTTCCGCTCGTCAGGATGTCCCGCAGGAACTCCGACGATATTGGTCGTTCGATATTCACCGCTGCCAGGAGATCGCTGAAGCTCGCAGAGTACTGCGGGCTGTCGGCAGATCCAGCGTTCTCACCGATGCGTTCGAAAGTCGCCTGAACAACCTGATCTGGCCGACGGCGCGCTCGATCGTCCAGCGGCTTGGCATCGGCGAGCTTCGGAAAACGACCTTCGGTCAGGAGGAAGTCGTCCTGAGTCGCGCAGTAGTACGTGGTCGAACGATAGGAATACTTCGCCTTGCGCTCGTCAAGGTGGAGCAGCTTTCGATCCTCGCCAGACACCTGGAAGTACTCCAGCAGAAAGTGGTTTGGCCGATCGGTGCGTTCGATTGTCAGCACCGCGCCCGGGACCAGATTATCTGCAAAGAACTGGTCAAGTCCCGCGATGAATCCACCACGATTGCCTGTTGGGAAGCGTAATTCGGTAACGATTGTTTCGTTTGTTTGTGGAGATTCAAACGTCACCCGCGCAGCCCTCTGATCGGCAAAGCCTGCTTTCGGCAACAACGTCGCCAAATTCGCGTCGAGAGGCAGGACGCCATAGCTATACTCGTAGAAACTGAGGATATGCTCGACGATGCCTTCTTCGAGTCCCTCCACGGGAGTGCGGTAATCGATCAGGAACCGATAGTCCTGGCCGATCTCGCTTGGCTTTCGCTTAGTCGTGCCGATGGATGGCTGATTCGATAGCGACCAGACACCAACAGCGTCCGTCCCAAGGTACTCGAACTCTCGCGTTTCCCGAGACAGTCGGTAGTTCAGCGCGAATCGAGTGCCACCATACTCGGCAGCGCCGGATCGAACGCCAAGGATATCCTGAACGATATCTTCGTCAGTCGCGATACCACCCTGTTCGCGGAGGAAGTCTTCGATTCGTCGAAGATCACCACGCGAGAAGCGCTGGACACGATCTTCCATCATCCACAGTTCGCCCCAGCGCGCGACGCTCATCTCCTGCCCCAGCGATTCGATGATCGCTCCAGCAATATCGTCGTCGTTCGCCGACGCGATGTTGATTGCAGCCGCGGAGGCAGCTGGCGCCTGAGTAACGATTTCTTCGTCGACGTCGACATCCACGCCAGTATCGGCAACTAGCTCGGCTGCTGGTGCAAGATCGTCAGCAGGCTCGTTCGATTCCACGACCGTCGGAAGTGTCGTTGGAACAACGACGTACGAATCGTCGGTCGGCAGGCTGGAATACGATCGAGAGATCGATGGCTCGGTGGCAGCGTACTGTGAGTCGATATACGCCGGAGTCGGGCGACTGGGCGCGAGCTTACGCGTTGGCGGAATCGCACGTTTTGGTTCAGGCGTGGCAAATCGCTTTCCGAGCGTATGCGATTGATCGATGCCAATGTCGTCACTTGGCAGTTGGCCTGATCGAGTGGTTACGAAGACGATCTCGCCATCATGCTCTTCCCGAGCGAAAACCTTCTTGCTCGCGTTAAGTGCGGTCGTGATCTCTTTCGTCCAATCGGCTTGATCGGGTTCCTGGGTGGCCATGAACTCACTGAGTTGTGACACCGATAGCCGGATAGGTGCATTATTGCTGAAGAATCGACCATGAGCTTCGAATACGCGAAACAGGCGACCTGCCAGTTCCTTCTGCTTTGCATTGCCCCCCAGGTCGAGCGTTGGGGCCGATTGCGCGGACTGCATGAAGCGCCATCCCTTTCTCGCGGTGCTGTATTGTCGTGTCATCGGTCACGGCGATGAATCTGGTGAGATCCGAAGAAGAAATCCTGACACGTACCGATGATCTACGAACCCGAACGTTCCTTGAGCGCCTGAACGAGTTGTTCGGTTGACATTGGACGATCGCTCGAACGCAAGAGCGTTAGCAGGTACATCACGTCCGAATCGCTTAAGGTCATGGTAGCCATCTTCCCCATCTATCCTAACTTGCGACCTGTAAGTGTACATGGACGGCGCATTTGCGGTGTGTTATGGACGCAACGCTAAGACCACCGCGCCAGCAAGGCCAGCGTCAGTTCCAAGTTGTGCCGCCGCAACAGTGACTCGCCGCGCTGCGGCGTCAAATGCATACTGACGGATTTTTGCCCGAATTGCGGCGGTCATCGCAGGGCCGGTTTCCGCAACGTAACCGCCGATGACAACCGCATCAGGATTCAGCGCCGTTACCAGATTCGCCAGTGCAAGCCCAATCACCTGGACTGTTTCGTTAACAACATCCTGAGCAATATGGTCAGTCTCGACGCTGTCGAAGATGCGCCGAACGCTGATACCAGGGCTCGAAAGCCAGAGCGTCTTCACTTCCGCGTCCGATTGGATCAATCGAATGCGCATCCGTTCGATAATCGACGGCTCTGACGCATACGCCTCGAGATGGCCAGGTTTTCCGCACGAGCATCTCGGACCATCGTGTCCATTCGCGGACACAACCATGTGACCAATCTCACCTGCCGTCATCGACGCTCCATGCTGGAGGTGCCCGTCGATGATGATTGCGCCACCGACGCCAAACCCGAGATGGAGGTACACCATGTCGCGTGCGCCACGACCAGCGCCGAGCGTGAACTCACCTACCGCTGCAGCACGAGCGTCATTTTCCAGAACAGTTCGAATGCCAAAGCGATCTTCAATGACGCCGGCGAGGGGGAAATGCTCAAAGCCGGGAACCCGGTGAGATCGTTGGGTGATACCTCGGTCAGAATCAACGGGACCACCGAAAGCAACGCCGATCCCATGGACGATGTCGTCGCCAACATCCCGACGGCTCATGATCGATTCAATCAGCCCACAGATCGTGTCAACCGTCGCGACCGCATTCGGTCCGTGGCCGATGGCATGCGCGCTGTCGATAAACGTCCCGTCGGAACTCGCGAGCGCAACACGATGCCCGCGGCCGCCGATCTCGACGCCGATGGCTAACGCTGAGTCGGACCGTTGACCGTCAGATGACGCCACGACCGATGTCCCCTTATCCTGTCCTGCACCCGATGACGAGCTAGAGGCTTGCTGGCGGAAAGCACGAACATTGTACCATAGTTCACAATCTCAGCCCGGTTGATGTAACGTGACCGGCTGTGCTAGAATCCCGGACGTTCGAACGAGAAATCGTTCCCCGATAGCTCAATGGTAGAGCAGACGGCTGTTAACCGTAAGGTTCGTGGTTCGAGTCCACGTCGGGGAGCCGCTGATGCGCCTGGTTAATAGACCAGGCGCGTTTTTGTCGTCGTCGGAATGGTCGCTGCTTCAGCGACATCATGAATTGGACGCTAGAAGAACTGGTTCACCCACTGACTCGCAACACGATCTACTCGATTCTCGATTCGAGGGCAGCGCGGGTGAATCGGATTTCAGCATATGAATAGTCATCGCTAAGGGCGTCACGAATCGGTTTCAGTAGATCAGCGCCGACGCGCTGAATCGTCTGCTCAATCTCAACACGCCGGTCTTGCGCCACCAGTCGATCGAGATCGACATCGACGCCGGAACGAATCGCATCCTCGATGTGGCCTTCGATCGTCACGTCCGACAAACCACGTTCCCGTGCGATTTCGACGACTGACAATCCCCCGCCAAACAAATCTACGGTTTGTCGAGCCGTATCACTCAACGATTTTCGCCGTCTCGGAGGTTTCGCCGTTGGATTGGACGGAAGGGAAACCGGCTTCGCCCCTGTACGACCAGCGTAGTCATCGATCACTGAGAGGAACGCCTCGCCAAACTCCTGAGCCTTTCGTTGGCCGACGCCAGAGACTCCCAGAAGTTCTTTCACGTTAGCCGGCAACTGCGCTGCCATCTGCCGCAACGTCGTGTCTGGGAAGACCACGTAGGGGGGAACGCCACGCTCGTCTGCCAGTGCCTTCCGCAACTGCCGCAACTCGTTGAATAGATCCGGATGAGGATGCGCTGCAGCGCCGACATCGGTTGCCGTTCGGC
Organism: Thermomicrobiales bacterium; assembly: GCA_041751795.1. Taxonomy (GTDB): domain Bacteria; phylum Chloroflexota; class Chloroflexia; order Thermomicrobiales; family CFX8; genus JBBECJ01. The sequence continues at coordinate 7,846 of JBGSWU010000515.1, read as the reverse complement.
GAGTCCCCTTAACGGGTGCTGCAGGAAGTAGCAGTTTTGCGCCTTTGAACAGGAGATCGTAGCCTTCAGGCGTGATCTTTATCGCGTTGAATTCGTCAGGCGCTTGTCGCGCATAGCCCGATCTGACGACGCCTCGAACGATGTAATTCCACTCTTCCTTGCTGCGTTCCTTGCCGATACCCCACGTAGAAAGACGGTCGTGCCCGAACCGGACGATGCGTTCCGCCGTCGAGCCACGTAGTACATCGATGACGTATGCTCCGCCGAACCGTTCTCCGGTGCGTTTTACACAGGACAGAAACATCTGGGCCGCGACGGTGTAGTCGACCTCGTCGGCCGGATTTCTGCAAACGTCGCAGCACGGATCCTGTGTATCGTTCCAATCTTCGTCGAAGTACGCGAGAAGCGCCTTACGGCGACAGGTTGTACTCTCAGCCCAGTCGGTCATCTGACGAAGTTGCTGACGTGCCGCATCTCGGAGCGCTTCGGTTGGCTTTTCCTCGATGAAGTGCAGGTGCTTTCCTACATCCCCATAGGAGTAAAAAAGGATGCAGTCGGCTGGATCACCATCGCGACCGGCGCGTCCACTTTCCTGGTAGTAACCTTCGAGGTTCTTCGGCAAATCGTAGTGCACGACAAAACGGACATCCGGCTTGTCGATACCCATCCCAAATGCAATCGTCGCGACGATGATCTGAATGTTGTCTCGCACGAAGGCGTTCTGCGCCTGCTGCCGAAGTTTGCTGTCCATGCCGCCGTGATACGCCGACGCCCTGATTCCATCGCCCTGGAGACGATTGGCCAGGTCCTCGGTTGATGCGCGCGTCTGACAATAAACAATGCCGGAGGCTCCTTTTCGGGAGTGGATGTAGTCAAGAAGTTGCTGATATGCCGCCTGCTTCGGACGAACCTCGTAGTAGAGATTTGGCCGATTGAAACTCCCCTGAAAGCCGACGGCTGCCTCGAGCCCGAGTTGGGCGCGGATATCCTGCCTGACGCGAGGCGTCGCAGTCGCCGTAAACGCTGCAAATGTCGAGTCGGGAAATCGATCGCGTAGCTGCCGGAGTTCGCGATACTCAGGCCTGAAGTCATGTCCCCACTCGGAAACGCAGTGTGCCTCATCAATCGCAAAGACTGTCACGCCAGTATTCTGAAGAAGATGTAGGAACCCTGGAAGGACAAGTCGCTCTGGGGCGACGTACAGAAGCTTTATGTCGCCTCTAGCAACGGCAGCTTGTCGTTCTCCTACCTCACGTGTATCGAGCGAGCTGTTGATGAACGTTGCAGGTACACCGAGCGCCTGCATCGCATCGACCTGGTCTTTCATCAACGCAATGAGTGGAGATACAACGACGGTCAGCCCGTCGAGCAGCAACGCCGGCAACTGATAGCAGAGGGATTTCCCTCCGCCAGTCGGCATCAGGACAAAGACATCGTTGCGATTCAGGATCGAGTCGACGATGTCGGCTTGGAGCGGTCGGAACGATCGATAGCCGAAGGTCGTTTGAAGTTTTTCGGCGACGTCGTTATCGGACACTCGATTGGCTTTCGGCGAGCGCGATCCACGCTGTTCCTCAGAAATCGATTGCATCAGATCTATCGGCTCCTGCTCGGATCTATTGGAGATGACGTGCTGTAAAGGTCTCCAGTCATGAATTGCAGACCGGATCCTGGAGGCCCAAGGATACGCCATGCCAAAGGTCGAAGGTGGTGCAGCGAGGTGTCACACATCGGCAAGAATGGTCGCTGGCATCAGCGTTGCGACGGTGTCGGTCAACGATTGAGGTTGTTACCTGGACATGCTCATCGCTCTCTGCCACTGTGCACGCTCGTCAGACTCGGCGAGCATCCCTTAGATGCTGAGCGATGGCATCGTAAGGTTTTCGAGTATCCAACGCATCGAGCCTCACAGCAAGTCCAGGCTCGAGACATCAAGCACGCTGCTGGGACTCCATGTCTCGGTTAGCAGTTCCTGTAATGACACATCGATCATCGGAACGCATCGCACCCATTTTGCGACATTCATCTCCACTACAGGTGAGAAGGGATACAAATGACTCGACGATTTGAGGGTAAGGTCGTTGTCGTAACCGGGGCGTCCAGTGGAATCGGTAGAGCCATCACTCGCGCTTTCGCCGATGAGGGTGCTGATCTGGGACTGGTCGCGCGGTCCGACGAAGCACTCGAAAATGCCGCAAGCGAGGTTCGCGCTGCCGGTGGCCGTGCCTTGGTGCTGCGCCTGGACGTGTCTGACGCGCAGGCCGTCGACGATGCCGCCTCGCGCGTCGAGGCCGAACTCGGGCCGATCGACATTTGGGTCAACAACGCCATGGTATCGGTGTTCTCTCCGATCTCGAAGATGACGGCTGACGAGTTCAAGCGTGTCACCGATGTGACCTATCTGGGATATGTCTACGGAACAATCTCTGCCCTTCAACGGATGCGTCAGCGCGATCGAGGAACAATCATCCAGATCGGCTCGGCGCTCGCGTACCGGTCCATCCCATTGCAGAGTGCCTACTGTGGGGCGAAAGCAGCTGAACGAGGATTCACCGACTCGCTGCGGACGGAGTTGCTGCACGAGAACAGCAACATCAAGGTGTCAACGCTGCAACTCCCAGCTGTCAATACCCCGCAGTTCAATGTTGTAAAGACGCGGATGCCCGGTCGTCCTCAACCCGTTCCACCGGTTTATCAGCCGGAAATGATTGCCGAAGCCGCACTCTGGGCTGCGGAACACCATCCTCGTGAGATGGTCATCGCGGGAAGCGCATTGAAGGCCCTCATCGGCCAGAAGTTCATTCCGGGACTACTTGACCGATATCTTGCAAACTTTGGGGTGTCCTCGCAACAGAGTGACATTCCCGTCGAACCAAATCGGCCCGATAACTTGTACGATCCGGTTCCTGGAGATCGAGGTGCGCGCGGGTCTATCGACGTTCCGGTCAATGACTGGGCACCGCAACTCACTGCGCGGATGCATCCTGTCGCAGTCGCGTCGATTATCTCAGCGACCGGCGTCGCGGCGATTGCGGGAGCGATGGCTCTGATCTCCCGGAAATCGTAACCGCGAGGGCAAAGACGAGCGTGCTAGACTGCCGTGCGGATGTAGAGATGAAACCACTCGAAACGGCAGGAGCAATGAGATGCTGGCGCTGACAGCAGCGGAGATTCGGGAACTGGTTCCCATGCGAGACGCGATCGAACTGATGAAAAGCGTCTTTGCGGCCAATAGTCGTGGTGAGACGATTAGTCCTCTACGAACACCGGTCAACATGCCGGACGGGAGCGGCGTTGTCCTGTTCATGCCAGCGTTCGTCCCTGCGTCGGAATCGTCGCCTGCTGCAACTGGAGCCAAGATCGTATCGGTATTCGGTGGCAATCGTGAGCGCGGCATTCCGACGATCAACGCCATTGTTGTCATGGTTGACCCGACGACCGGTCAACCGCTCGGACTGCTCGAAGGCGCAACGATCACTGCACTACGAACTGGTGCCGTTTCCGGCGCCGCGACCGACCTGATGGCGCGTCAGGACAGCCAGGTACTGGCAATCATCGGCGCAGGCGCGCAGGGTGTTACCCAGGCAGCGGCGGTGTGCTCAGTTCGGGATATTGCCGAGATCCGCATTTCTGATCTCGGCGAGGCGGCACGGAACAGTTTCGCTCAACGGCTATCGGTCTGGTTGCCCGACTTCACGGGTCAGGTCCGGTCAGTGGCAAACGCTCAGGAAGCGGTCGAAGGCGCGGACATCATCTGTACAGCAACGACGGCAACGTCGGCAGTCTTTGAAGACGCCTGGGTTGGCACCGGCACCCATATCAACGGCATTGGCGCGTATACACCCGAGATGCAGGAAATTCCAGATGAAACCGTTGCACGCGCACGGATCGTCGTTGACGCCGTCGAGGCGGTGATGCATGAGGCTGGCGATCTAATCCAGCCAATAGCTCGCGGCGTTATTTCAAACGCCGACATTCAGGTCGAACTTGGACATGTTGTTGATGGCATCGCGACGGGGCGAGAAGACTCGGGGCAGATTACCTTTTTTAAGTCCGTAGGGAATGCGATTCAGGACATGATCGTCGGTGCAGCGGCCCTGGATGCTGCTGCACGTCGCGGCATCGGATTGCAGGTTTCTCTTGTGTAACAAATCGTAATCAGTGGCACTAAAGCACCGTCCCAGACTGATTGTCTGAAGCGGTGCTTTTGTCTTCCAGACTCTGATCAGCCGTCGGCTGCCATTGCCATTCCTGCACGTTCGTGAATTGGACAGTTCCCGGTCGGGCATGAGCCGTCAAGATGCGCCTCGAATTCGTCCCGATAGGTCTTGAGCATGCCGAGCAACGGCATCGGGGCAACCTGACCAAGGCCGCAAAGCGACAGCTCGATGACGTGCTTGCTGGCTTGCTCGATGAGCATGATATCGGTCGAGCGACCAGTGCCAAAACGAAGCCGATCGACGATTTCAACAAGCGCCGGGTTGCCAAGGCGACACGGCGTGCACTTACTACACGACTCGTAGCGGTTGAATGCCTGCAGGTACCGGGCGAACTCCACTGCGCAGACGGACTTGTCGAAGACGACAAACCCTCCCGAACCAAGCATGCCTCCAAGTGACGTCAGTGAATCGAAATCGACCGGCACGTCCAACTGATCCTCAGTCAGAGGCCCGGCGGAAACACCACCGGTTTGGACACCCTTGAACTCGTACCCGTCTTTCATGCCCCCGAATACGTTGAAGATCAAATCCTTCAGGTTGGCGCCCATCTCGACTTCCACGACGCCGAGTCGTTTGAGTGGACCCTGGAAGGTGATGAGTTTCGTGCCCTTGCTCTTCTCAGTACCCATCGACGCATACCAGTCGCCGCCGTTCCGAATAACAAGCGAGACGTTCGCAATCGACTCAGTGTTGTTGAGCATTGTCGGGCGCCGCCACAGGCCCTCTTCGACGGACCGAGGGGGCTTCGTGCGTGGCTGTCCACGCTCACCCATGACGGAGTACATCAGCGCCGAACCTTCGCCGCAGATGTAGGCACCGCCTCCAGCTCGCGTGCGGACTTCGACGTCGAACCCGGTACCGAGAACGTTTTCGCCAACCAGTCCGTAGTCAATTGCCTGCTGAACGGCACTACGGAACCGCGCCAGTGCCATGACATGCTCGCCACCGACGTAGTTGTACCCACGATGCGCGCCGACTGCGTAACAGGCGATGAGAATACCCTCAAGCACGAGGTGCGGGTTGCTCTCGATGAGTCGGCGATCCTTGTAGACATTCGGTTCGCCCTCGTGCGAATTGATCGCGACGAACTTCGGCTCCGAACGCGCCTGTCGAGCACTTTCCCACTTGATACCAGCGGGGAATCCTGCTCCACCTCGCCCGCGGACGCTCGCGATCTTCATTTCCTCGATAACGTCCTGCGGCGACATGTCATGGAGGACCTTGATCCACGACGAATACCCGCCGCGAGCGATGTAATCCTCGATGGATTCTGGGTCGATAACACCGCAGTTTTCGAACAGAACGCGCTTTTGCGTCGCGAAGAATGGATGCTCCTTGAGCGGATTCAAATCCCCGAAAGCGTTGTCGCCTTCGACGCCAACTGCTAGGTCATAGAACGGAATGCCGCGTTGCATGCTGGAGACGAGATCCGGCACCCGCTCTGCATCGACGTTTGCGTACAGGATGTTCGGCATTCCAGGGCCGGTGACCGTCACAAATGGCTCGGCCCAGCACCAGCCGCCACACCCCACACGACGAAGCGAATAGCGCAGACCCGAATCTTCGAGTTTCAGTCGCAAGTGATCGAACGTGTGCTGCGCACCTTTGGCGATTGAACATTCGCTGATGCCGACGCTGACGACCCAGGTCTTCCCATCATGCAGTTCGTCCCACTGGTTGGAGAGACGTTTAGCGAGCGTGTCGAACGATTGACGATCAGTGAGCGTCATGGTGTTGTTCGGCTGGTCCACGCTTGATCACCTCCGCGATCGCCTCATTAAACTTCTCAACATCAAGATGACCGAAATAGTCGTGATGGTCGAACTGAATGACCGGAGCCAGATCACAGACGCCGAGGCACCCGTTCACGATTTGGGCAGTTAACTCCCCGTCGGCCGTCGTCTCGTCGCCGCCGATGCCATAGCGAGAACCAAGTTCTTCGATCAGCCGCTGGGAACCTCCAACATAGCAGGCGGTGCCATGACACAGCAGCATGAAATGATTGCCCGGCTTTCTCGTTCGGAAATCCGCGTAAAACGTCAACAGACCGAACACGCGATTTGCTGTCGTGCCGAGATGCTCGGCGATAATCTCTGCTGCATCATGCGGCACCCATCCTAAAATGTGTTGCACATCCTGACAGGCGCCTAGAATAAGTTCCTGTGCTTCCTCGTGGTCGCGAAACTGATAGCGTGTCCGCAACAGTTCACGAATCCGTTCCAGGTCCTGCTCGCTCGTCTGCACCGTCTGGGCCAAACTGACGCCCTTTCCGCTCGCTCCCCGAAGCTCGTGTCGTTGGATCCTGTGAATGCGTGAGAGGCTTCACATATGCTTATGCGAGTATAGCAAGGGGCCGAAATAGGCCACAACTTCACTGAAAGCGGGAGCGCAAGTGACCTTCGAGCGGATAGCGGAAGAAAAGATCCGTGAGGCGATCGAACAAGGCGCATTCAACAATGTGCAAGGGATGGGGAAACCACTCGAATCACGTAACGACGAGTTCGCTGGAGAAGACTGGCTCGGCCTGCATGTCCTTCAGCAGAACGGTTTCCTCCCCGAATGGCTCGAGCTTCGCAAACAGGTCCACCTCGATAAGCCGAAGGTGGCGCGGTCAATGGACGAGTGGAATCGTGCAATCGAAATGACCAGCACAACTCACCCGCTCGCGACACGAGCGGGTGAAAACTACCGAAAGACTGCAGCGGCGGTCAACGCTTTGATCGATCTGCACAACCTCCGGTGCCCATCAATTCACCTGGAACTTGTTCGGTTCAGGGAAGATGCGCGACCGATCGTGGCGGACAGAGGTGCCGTCTAACCTTGTCCCCTCCGGGCCCACTCGCCTCGGTCAATCGTGTTGGCAGAGTTTTTGAACTCTATCGCGCAGGGCAGGTGGAGCCATCGTTTCGCGGCACCGGTTGCCAACGAAGGTCAGGACATTCTCTTCGAAGCGAAACAGGTCGAGACACGGTGGGCAGTGTGCCAGATGCGTCTTCACCACTTCCTGCTCGTCGCTGTTTAGCTCACGGTCAAGATACTGGTTCAGGCGTGCGACCGCTTCTCTACAGTTATCCATCAGCCGCCACTTCCGTGATGATGCCCGATTCGACGGCAAATTCGTAGAGTGATCGCTGCAAACGGCGTCGTGCCCGATACAGCCGAGACATGACTGTTCCAACGGGAATTGCCGCGATTTCGGCAATTTCCCGATACGAGAATCCCTCGACATCTGCCAACAGCACTACCTGTCGAAAGTCGTCTGGCAATTCGTCGATCGCCTGGTTCACGTCGTCGACGGTCAAGCGCTGCAGGACGATGTCCTCGGGGCGCTCGCTTCCGGGCTGGACCCGAGAATCGACCAGATGATCGTAGAGATAAAACTCTTCGATATTGTCGAGAGATGAGTTCGTCGGTCGACGTTGGCGGCGTCGATAATCGTTGATATAGGTGTTCGTAAGGATTCGAAACAACCATGCTCTGAGATTCGTGCCTTCCGTGAACTGGTGCAGCGACCGGAATGCGCGCAAATAGGATTCCTGAACCAGGTCCTCAGCGTCGCTCGGATTCCGCGTCATCCGAAGCGCCGTCCGGTATAGTGCATCAATGTGCTCGATTGCAGCCTGCTC
>JBGSWU010000514.1:0-4670 GCA_041751795.1 Thermomicrobiales bacterium | reverse complement strand
ATCAGTAGCGACAAAGTCGATGTGGTTCGCTTGATGTTGCGAGGTGTGCTCCTTGACAAGATCAGAGAACAATTTAGCGTTGGAGAACGATTCTGGCTGGAGCCTAATTTCGACGACGAGCAGCGAGTCGTCGGCTTCACCATCATCCCTGAGAGCCAATGGGCTCGCGAATCGCCCGGAGGCGTCGAGGAACTGGAAGATTCAAATCACTTGTTCCTCGCCGTCCGACCGGACTGGCGCGATAGCAAGGCGTTGCTGGGCTACTACAACCCACTAACGGCAGCGTACCAGCGGACGCCGTTCCTGAGTTTTCTTGAGCGGGCTGCGCGCAGCTATACAGCGCAGGATGGCCTGGCGTGGTTTGTCGTGCTGGACGAGATGAACCTGGCACATGTCGAGTATTACTTCGCCGATCTGCTCAGTGTCATGGAGTCGGGACGCGACGCGGAAGGTTGGACCAACGAGGCGTTGCTGCTGGTCTACCCGGAGATGGCTGAGGGAGACGTGCCGCCGCGCGAGATGCGCTTGCCACCGAACCTGTACGTCGTCGGGACCGTCAATATCGACGAGACGACGCACGCATTTTCACCGAAGGTACTCGACAGGGCCTTCTCGATTGAACTGGTCGATGTCGATTTCAGCGACTACCCGCCGGAGGCGACTGGCGATGAGTTCGAGTTGACCGACACGCAGCGGCAGGCGCTGCTCGCGGCGTTCACGCGCAACGGGCGCTTCCCAAGGATCGATAAGGCCGAGATCGCAGCATACGTCGCGGAGCATCCTGACGTGCGTGGCCGCCTTCAGGCACTCAACGCGCTTCTGCGGCGTGACAACCTGCACTTCGGCTATCGCGTGTTCGATGAAGTCGTCACGTTTCTGGCTGTCGCTGACGAAAATCGCATGTTCGATGTGCTCGGGCCGAATGCGGCGTTTGACGCTGCCGTCCTGATGAAGGTCTTGCCAAAGTTCCATGGCTCGCGCGGCAAGCTGCAACGGCCACTCGAAGCAGCATCGGCCTGGTGCCTGAATCCTGACGATCCACAACCGATCCTTCCGCTGACGCACGTTGGAGGTGAACCCGATCCTCTCGATTCGTACCGCTCACTGCCGTACGTGCTGCCGAAGACTGCCGAGCGTATTCAGCGAATGCTCTCCGAGTTGCAGACCGATGGGTTCACTGCGTTCGGATAAGGACGAAGTACACTTCTGACCATCGTCCGCTAGTGCAGAGGAGCAGCCAGATGGTGCGCACGGTCATGAAAGCCCAATCCAACCTTGATGCGCTGATCGACGCCGTTGATGCGACTGACGCGCCGATCATCGTCGAGGATGATGGCAAGCCACGACTGGTGGTGATGAGCCCAAACGAGTACGACAGACTGCGCGGCGATCGAAACGAGCGCAACTGGGAGATGATTCAGCTTGTGCAGGAGCGGAATATTGATAAAGACCTCGATGAGATCATGCGAGATGTCGACCAGTCGGTAGAAGAGGTACGGCAGCAGTATCGTGAGCGACAGCAGAAGTCGGCCTAGTGTCGTCGTCGACACGAACCTTGTTGTCAGCAGTTTTCTTTCGCGGACTGGTGCTCCTCGGTCGATGATTCAGGCAATGTACGATGGACGCTTCGTCATTGTCGTAACGATGGCAATTCTTGACGAATACACTGATGTCCTTCGTCGTCCTATATTCGCGACGAAGTATGGTATCGGACCATTTGAGGTGGCTGGCTTCGTTGAATTCATCGACGACAACGCAGTGATCCTCACCGACATTGTTTCTTCGCCGATCATCGTCCGTGATGACATGGACCAAAAATTCCTTGATGCAGCACACACGGCAAACGCCGCATTCCTCGTCACTGGTGACAACGATCTACTCGAACTCGTTGGCGATCCACGGCTTGGATCTCTTCGGATCGTGACGGCTCGTCAGTTTCTGGACACCATCGACCGAGCCTGACGTACGGGATGGCGACACATGCCACTCCAATTCGCGATCGAGTTGCCGCATGCCTGTCTATGCGAGACTGCGCATCGCCTCACCTGCTGCGGCGATCGTCTGGTCGATGTCCTCGTCGGTGTGGGCCGCAGAGACGAAGATCGCTTCGTACTGGGACGGTGCGACGTAGATGCCGCGGGACAACAGGCCGTGGAAATACCTAGCAAACCGCTCGGTGTCGCTCGTCGCTGCGCTATCCCAGCCGGTCACCGGGCTATCGTTGAAGAAAACGCAGGCGAGCGTCCCAATGTGGGTCGTCTGGACTGGAACGCTTACTGATTGCGCGGCATCGCCAATCCCGGCAATCAATCGAGCCGCCATTGCCTCAATGCCCTCGAAGACTCCCGGCTCGCGGAGTTTTCGCAATGTCGTCAATCCGGCTGCAACCGCCAGCGGGTTGCCAGACAACGTGCCTGCCTGATACATCGGACCCGCCGGAGCGACGACCGACATGACGTCGCGTCGGCCAGCGTAGGCAGCCAGAGGTAGCCCGCCACCGACGACCTTCCCGAGCGTCACGAGGTCCGGTGTGATCCCGTACTTCGCCGCCGCGCCGGATGGGTGGACCCGGAATCCGGACAGCACCTCATCGAAGATCAGCAGCGCGCCGTGGGACGTTGTGAGGTCTCGAAGCCCTTCGAGGAACCCCGGTTCGGGGAGAACGAGGCCCATGTTCCCGGCAACGGGCTCGACAATCACCGCTGCGATCTCGTCCCCGAACGACTGGAATAAGGCGGTAACCGATCCCAGGTCGTTGTAGTCAGCAACGAGCGTATCCGCCGTCGCCCCCGGTGGAACGCCTGGGGAATCAGGCAGGCCAAGCGTCGCGACGCCGCTACCCGCCTGGACGAGCAGCATGTCCGCGTGACCGTGGTAGCAGCCGGAGAACTTGATGATCTTGTTCCGGCCCGTTGTCGCTCGTGCGACACGCAGCGCCGTCATGGTCGCCTCCGTGCCGGAAGACACCAGTCTCGCCATCTCCGCTCCCGGAACAATCTCGGTCAGCAGCGTCACGAGTTCGGTTTCCGCCAGCGTTGGGGCGCCGAACGTGCTGCCGCGCTGAGCCTGCTCGGTGATCGCCGTCACGACATCCGGGTGTGTGTGGCCGAGGACGAGCGGCCCCCACGACTGCACGTAATCGATGTACTGGTTGCCGTCGATGTCCCAGACCCGGCTGCCGCTGCCACGCTCGAAGAAGATCGGTTGTCCGCCAACCCCACGAAAGGCACGGGCTGGGGAATTGACCCCACCTGGGATAACGTCTCGGGCAGCCTCAATCGCTGTTTGAGAGCGGGAAAGCGTCGGTGTCGTTGCCATGCGATCCTCTTTCAATCCTCACCCCATTCAACCGCCTGGAAGGCGCTTGGCCCGTCGCTGGGTACGAGAATGGGAAGCAGGAATCTACGTTCGGTCGGGTTCCGATGCCGCATCACCATCATCGAGATGGAGGGCAAACAATCGTCGGATCATCGACTCGGCGTCATCGTGCGTGCCATGTCGAGTGTCTGCTTTCAATCCGGTGATCGGATCGTGCAGCAGTTTATTCACGATCGCGACCGATAGCGCCTCAACCTGGTTCCGGTCACGTTCGGGCAGGTGATGCAACCGTCGGAGCGTGCGTCCCAGTTCGCGTTCTCGTATTGACTCAGCGCGATCGCGGAGTGCCGCAATCGTCGGCACAACCTCGCGGGTACGCCACCAGTCTGCGAATGCCTCGGTCGCGTCCTCAACGAGTGCTTCTGCCTGACCGACCTCTCGCTCGTACCGCTCACGATGCCCTGCGGCGACCTCGTCGAGGTCATCGACAGTAAAGAGCCGGACGAGCGGGTGATGCGCGACCTCAGGGTCAATCGCGCGCGGGACAGAGAGATCGACGGCGATCAGTGGATGGGCCCGCTCGCCGACCAGGGACAAATCCAGGAGATACTCGCTCGTTGTCGCAGCGACGAAGATGGCGTCGGCGTTTGCGACCTCGCGACGCAGCGTTTCCATCTCCAACGGCACCGCCCGACCGTTCGTATCTGCCGCCAGCGCCTCGGCCCGCTCGAAGGTGCGATTGGCGATGACGAGGTCGGCGACGCTGCTGTTGCGGAGGATCCTCGCGGTCAACCCGCCGGTCTCACCGGACCCGACGACGACGACGCGGCGTTCCTTCAGGCCGTCGAGCCAGCGTGCGGCCAGGTCGATGCCAGCGTGGGCAATCGAGAGCCGGTTGCGAGCGATGCCAGTGCGAGTGCGTGCGAGTTTCCCAGTGCGAAGTGCTTCATGGCACAGGCGCGTCAGAACTGGGCCAGCCGTTCGTTCCGCACGGGCCGCACCGAGTGCGAACTGGACTTGGGTCAGGATCTGCGGCTCACCGAGGACGACCGAATCAAGACCGCTGGCGACACGCAGCAGGTGCCGGATCGCGTCGCGCCCCTCGCGCTCCTGGCAGGCGTCCTCGAGGACGTCCTGTGGCAGATCGCGCGTATTGCAGACGAGATCGCGGAGTTGCTGGCGACCGGCAGGGTCGTCGAACAGGGCGTAGATCTCGGTCCGGTTACAGGTGGAGAGGATGACGCCCTCACGGGCGATGGTGGAAAGTGCCTGAAGACCGGATGTCAGATCGTCGCCATTGAAGGCCAGTCGCTCGCGGACAGCAAGCGGCGCGCGTTCGTGGCTCGCGCCGA
>JBGSWU010000513.1:0-5008 GCA_041751795.1 Thermomicrobiales bacterium | reverse complement strand
TGTTCGACAGGTGGCTGAGGGCGAGGAAGCAGCGCATCGCGTGGTTCGCCGGGTACTCCGCGACACCTCGTTCTAGGAGCGCGAGCGAGTCCGCGACCCGTCCGACATTCCGGTAGGTGCTACCGAGGCCGAGCACCAGTCCTTCCTGCTCCGGTTCCGGCAGGCCGAGCGTCAGTGCCCGTTCGTAGTAGGGAACAGCCTCCTGTTCCAGCCCCAGATAATCGTGGACCCAGGCCGCCTGGTACTGGACTTCGGCGTCGTCCGGATATTCACTGGCGAGTACGATCAACAACGGGCGAGCCTGCTCGGCCTGTCCGCTTTCGCGCAAGGTAACGGCTTCATCCAGCCGCTGGTTTCGATCAGCCTGCATCGGGAGTGATCCGCACCGAGAACGCTTCCCAGTTGTCCGGACCCTCCATACCGCGCGTTTCCCAGGCTTCAAGGTCGGTCAGTGCCGTCATGTCGTGGTGGACGTTGCCGGGGATCAACAGGAGATCGCCGGGACGAATCACCTGCTCTTGAATCTCCTCCGGCGTTTCGGGATCGCCGATTTTTGCCAGTAGTTCACCGCTCGTCAACCAGACGACCTGCGATTGCGGGTGGCTGTGTGCCCAATGGAAGCCCGCTTCGACCGTCATCTGCAACACCCAATTCCCGCCAAAGACGAGCCGTCGCCCACGCCAGCCGCCCTCATGGCCGGTCCACTCGTCGACATCTTCCCACCGGGCAAACGGTCCTTGCACGACGTTCTCCAATTCATCAGATCGGCAGATGCTGCATTGTAGTGCAACGATCGGTACCTTTCTCCTGCTTGTAGTACTGGCGACAGTGATCGTGTGGTGCAAAACTTGAGTCGTCACGAGACCGATAAGAACTTGATCCAAGGGGTAGGCATTGGGCCCACAGGAGCGATACCGGCGACTTGAGCGAAGACTCATGATCCCCGTGTGGATCGTGTTTCTAGTGTGTTTTGCGACAATCGTGTACGTCGTGACTTCTGGCGATTTGATTTCCACGGCCCCGATTGTTTTGATCCCAACCATCGTTCTCATGTTTACGTTGGCATTGGTTGTCCCTCGACTAAATGCCGCACGCCGCGACTTGCCGGATAGACCATCTGGCACCCCGTACAATCCCAAGCAACCGACGATCTCGAAAGCCGAGCGAGAACAGTTGGAGTCGTCAGGAACTGAAATATCACTGGTTGGTGGATTGCTGGCAGTTGTGCCGATCGTTGCTTGGGTATTGATGATCCCGATCGCTGATCGTCTCCCTGACCCACTTGGCACAATCATTGTGTCGCTGGCGATCGGATTCAGCATGCCGTACCTGGTACTTCGGATGTGGCGCTTAAAATTGGAGATGCCAGACAGCTACCGGGACTATCCATATCATCGGCTCATTGAGTTTCAACTGACCATTGTTTCCTGGGTCGTGAAGATCGCGGCGATTGTTCTCGGCCTCCTTGCACCATTGTTCATGGTGGTATTCGTGCTGGAAGATCGCCTTGCAGGTGTCATGTTTGGTGTTGGAATCTGTTGCGGATTGCTGTTCGCGACACGACTTCAGAACTGGTTGGACAGTCACAGGGATCAAATCGCATCCCAACCAGCGAATTGGTTCCGACGCTGATACGCGTTGTTACGAGTACCGAATCATGCGATCTGCCAGTCCGTTGGCCAGTAATACGCGCAAATGATCCTCGGCTTAGGCTCGCGATGCGATGCGATCTGGCTCCGCCCTTGGAGAGCTTCCCTACTGTGAGTTGGCAGTTGACCTACGCCTTACGCGTTCGCGGGTCGAGGTAGTCGCGCAGGCCGTCGCCGACGAGATTGAAGCCGAGGACGGTCAGCGTCAACGCCAGTCCTGGGAAGGTGATGAACCACCAGGAGTCGCGGAAGAATTGACGGCCATCGGTGATCAGGCGGCCCCACTCGGGTGTCGGTGGCTGCGCACCGAGGCCGATGAACGAGAGGCCCGACGTCGCGAGGACGGCATACCCGACATCGAGTGTCATCTGGATGATGACGACACTGATCGCGTTAGGCATGATGTGGCGCATGAGGACCCTGCTACCGGGCGCGCCGATCGAGCGCGCTGCCTCGACGTACTCCCGTGTTTTGAGCGATAGCACCTGAGCGCGGACGAGCCGGGCGTACCACGGCCAATAGACGACCGACAGGGCGATGACGGTGTTGCGCAGGCTCGGGCCGAGCGACGCGGCGATCGCGATCGCAAGGATCAACGCCGGGAACGCCAGGAACATGTCGGTCAGGCGCATGAGCAATTCGTCGATCATTCCGCCAAAGTACCCGGCGATCGCACCGATGAGCGTTCCGGACGTGACGGCGATGATCAGGATGACGAACGCGATCGCCAGCGAGTACTTTGCGCCGGAAATCGTTCGCGAGAAGACATCGCGACCGAGGTCATCGGTTCCGAACCAGTGCTGCCATGAGGGTCCAGTTAACTTGTCGGCGATATTCGGTTTCAGCGGGTCGTAGGCGGGTCCACGCAGTTCGGCCAGCGGTTCGCCGAAGGCCGTCAGGATCAGAAAGATGACGATGATCACCACGCCGAGAATGTTGAGCGGCCTGCCGCGGAAAAACTGGTTGTTAAACCGGCGCAATTTGCCACGGCGGCTGCGGTCCTCCGACAAACGGACGGTGCGACCGGAACCAGGCGACGTCTCGGCCTGCTGTCCCAGCGTCGGACTGCCTGCGCTGTTGTCAGCAACCGGGTGGATCGGTTGGGATCGTGTTTCTTCAATGCTCATGCGTAGCTAATCCTCGGGTCGATGACCACATACAGAATATCGACGACCAGGTTCACCAGCACGTAGAGCAACGCGATCAGCAGCGTTGTCCCCATGATCGCGTTGTAGTCAAATCGGTTGATCGCATCGACGGAGTAGCGACCAACCCCCGGCCATGAGAAGACGATCTCGACGAGAACGGCTCCGCCGAGGACGAGGCCGATCTGAAGACCGAGGACGGTCATCGTCGGGAGCAGCGCATTGCCGAGCGCGTGACGGATGACGACGATCCGTTCGGTCAACCCTTTGGCGCGTGCTGTCCGGACAAAGTCCTGATTCAGGACTTCGAGCATCCCGCCGCGTACCATCCGGGTGATGACCGCCAGCGAGCCATAGGCGAGCACACTGGCCGGCATGATCAGATGTTTGATGACCGTCCAGAAGAGTCCAAATTCGCCGCGCAGGAGCGAGTCGATCGTGTACATCGATGTGATTGTTTCTGGCGCGGCGGTTGTTGAGGGCAATCGCTGGCCATCCGGCAACCAGCCGAGTTTGGCGAAGAACGCGAACTGCAGCATCAACGCCAGCCAGAATGACGGCATCGCCAGTCCGGTGATCGAGACGACACGGCCTACCACGTCGAAGATGCTGTTGGGCCGGACTGCGGACAGCACGCCGAGCGGCAGACCGATGATGATCGAGAGGATGAAGGCGAAGAAGGTCAACTCGATCGTCGCCGGCAGGTACTGCTTGAGATCGCTGGAAACTGGACGGCGGGTGCTTGTCGATTCGCCGAAGTCAAAGGTCGCGACCCCTTTGATGTAGTTGACGTACTGGGTGACGATCGGGTCATTGAGGTTGTAGCGTTCACGGATCAGTTCGACTGATTCGTTGCTGGCGCGGGGCCCTGCAACCAGCCGGGCCGGGTCGCCGGGGATGACCCGGGACAGGCTGAATGTGATCAATGACAGACCGAAAAGGACAAACACCAGGAAAATCAGACGTCTGACAGTCATCCGTAAAATCACGACAGTTCCCGTTCAAAACAGCGAAATCGCTCAGATACGCCGGATCGCCACGCTACCGCGGTTAGTACGACTACGGACCCTGCCCGAACGGGGTATCCCGATTCTGCAGTCCGTGCATGATGTAGTGCTGCCGAACTCGAATTACTCAGTGCGCGCTAGTTTGCCATATGTGTGCGCTGCAACATAGCCTGTCGAGTGCGATTTCGCCACCATCGTCGATAGATCGGGAATGATGGTCCTGCACATCATCCCCGATCCATTCCGGGATGTCAGCATCCCGTTCTTATACTGCATCCCCCGCCAATGCAATACAGGCGAAACCGCATTTGGCCTGTGTGGGAACACCGAAACGCGCAGTATGGCGTGCTGGTAGACCGTTGGGGAAGTGGTTAACGTACTCAGCGTTGATCTCCTGATAATCGGCTGAGTTCGTGATGAGCAGAGTGACCTGAATGACGCGCTCCATCGTCGTGCCGGCGTCTTCGAGAACTGCCTTCATATTATTGAGGGCGGCGCGGGCTTCCTCGGTTGCGCTGCCTGCGATACCGCCGGAGATTCCGGACACGAAGACCAGTCCAGCAGCCTTCGTCGCACGCGAGAAGGGCCGTGCCTCGCCACCGGCTGGCTGGCTGAAGAATTCAATCTCGGACATCTGCTCCCCATTCTGTTCTCGAACATCCAATTCTGGCGATCATGCCAGCGATTCGCAAATCGAGCAATTGCCCGTGGAGATACAATGCGACGCGCAGCAAGTGTGCCAACCGGCGTTCAGCAAATGGAGTTTTCGACGATGACCCTCCCGCCACTCGAACCGGAAATCATGACCTTCCTGGAGCAGCGGCACGGTGCAGGTGCGCTGGCAGGGGCGCAGCGGTCGGTCATGGACTCGGTCGATTCGGCGACTGGAGCGAACCTGGAGCGGGTCGTGTTGCCGGGAACACTCGAAGGAACCGTGCGCTACGTCATCAAGCGCTTGCAGCCTCGAGGGGACTGGATTGGCCGGGCGACGAACGACGACCGGATGCGCGAGTACCAGTTGGCAGCACGCGGTATCTACCGGACGTTACCTGTCGGTATCGGGACATCGGTCGTTGGCGCGCTCGATCTGGCAGGCGGCGGCGCGGCACTCGTGATGCACGATATTTCGCCCGCGCTCGTCCCATCCGGCGATGCGCCGATTTCCGACGAGCAAGTGACGGCATCGGTGCGAGCGCTGGCGACGTTG
>JBGSWU010000512.1:0-6140 GCA_041751795.1 Thermomicrobiales bacterium | reverse complement strand
TGCCAGGGTCGAGGGTCGCAACGATGCCGCGCAGGTGATCGAGTCGTTCCTGGTGGATGGCAGCGTGTTCGAGTGGGTTGGGTTCGGTCGCGTACAGCGCTTCTGGCAGGGTGTCGATATCGAGTGCCGGTCGTCGCTTGCGCTGGGCGTCGGTGGCGACGTTCCTTGCGATCCGGAACAGCCAGGCTGCGAAGGGCAGGCCGCGTTCCCGGTAGGAAGGCAATGCCGCCAGAGCCCGCAGGAACACAGCCTGCGTCATGTCAGCGGCGTCGTCATCGTTGCAGGAACGAGCGCGCAGGTAGCGATAGATACGCGGGTAGTACTGACGATACAGCGGCGCGAAGGCCGTGGCGTCGAGTTGCGCTGCCCGGACGAGTCGTGCTTCCTCCGTCACGTTCGTGATGAGTTGTTCTGCCGGGAGTTCGGCCCTCACCTGACGCACCCTTCCATGCCTTGTCGCTGCGTCGTCGTCGTTCTATGAGTAATAACGTGGAATGGGGTGTTCGGGGGACATTACAGCAGAGTGCACAAGCGTTGTCCCTACGCGATGGAGATAGTTCTTCTGTGAACTCCTCTAAGTGAGGGCGCGCGTGCCAGTCTTCATCAGACAGGTCGTGAGATTCACGTCGCTGACTCAACGCCCATGGATCGATTCGGGCTGTCCTGGTGCAGGGTGTGGAGCCGGTGGAGTGCGTCGTTGGCCGCTGGCAGTTTCCTGTTCGCGCGCTCGTTCCTGTTCTCGTTCGTGCTGAACGCTCGCACCCGGTAAGCGTGATGAGGTGATGACAGCACCGCACGCCGCGACGAACAGGATGGCATAGAGGACACGGAACTCGACGTTCGCGGGTACTGTGCCAGTCAGGATCGCGGCCATTCCAGCCGAGCCGATGATGCTGCCCAGGTAGCGCATGGTCGAGAAGAGACCGGCGGATTGTCCAGTTTCGCTGGCAGTCGCAGCCTGAATCGCGACGGTCTGGACTGAGGCCGAGGAAAGGCCAATGCCGACTCCGACGACGATCAGCGGCACCAGATAGAGCGACCAGTTCCAGCCAGCGTTGATCCCGAGAAATGGCAGCGTACCGGCAGCGATCATCATCGTCCCTGCGACGGCTGGAACGCGCCTCCCGAAGTGGTCGGACAGCCAGCCTCCAACTGGCGAAAAGACGATCATTTGGAGCGAGAGACCTGCCAGCAGCAACCCGACCTGGCTACTCGACCAGTCGCCTCGTTTGGTAAGGAAGACCGGCAGCGACAGGAGGATCGTGTACATCGTCATGTTGCTGAGGAGGACTGTCAGCGATGCGGGCAGGAATCCCGGGCGGCGGAACAGGCCGAGATTGAGCACGGGATGCTCCGAACGGCGGGATTGTCGTTTGAGCATCACCCACGACAGGATCGCGATTGCGCCACAGACTGGAGCGGCAACGAGCGGCACTCCATCCAATCGCCAGACGGTTAGCGTCAACGCGAGTGACACCAGCGATATTGTGAGCAACGATGCCCCGGGCAGGTCGAACCGACCACGGCGTGACGCGTGCACGTCTTTCGGCAGGCGAGCGCCGAGGATCAGCGCTGGAACGATCAACAGGACGTTGGCTGCGAAAATCCAGCGCCAGCCGAGACTATCGGTGACGATGCCGCCGAGTGGTGGGCCGATACCCGCTGCTACGGCAATTCCCGACCCGATCATTCCGAACGCACGTCCCTGCCGGTCCGCTGGAACGAGCGACCGAACGAGGGCGGTGCCGTTTGGGATGGCAGTTGCGCCGGTGATTGCCTGGACAGTTCGAGCGACGATCAGGACCTCGATCCGCCAGGCGAGGGCGGCGAGAATGGTCGCTCCCAGGAAGCCAATCAAACCAATGAGAAAGAGCCGACGGCGTCCGTAGCGGTCACCGAGGCTGCCGCCGAGAGGCTGGACGGCAGCCATCGCAACCAGGTACGAGATGACAATCCACGATCCCCAGGCAAGCGAGCGGTCGAACTCCCCAAGGATGTCGGGCAGAGCCACAACGATCATCGTTGAGTTCAATGGCGCGAGCATTGTTCCGAGCGCGGCGATGAACAGCACCGTGCGACCGGTTGCCCCCGGTGAATCGGTCGATTGTCTTTGCACCAGATCAGCCGCCTTGCACGACCCGGACGATGCCGCGGTCGCCATCGACCTCGATCAACTCGCCATCTCTGATCAGCGCGGTCGCCATTCCGGTCCCGACGACGGCTGGTATCCCGTACTCTCGGGCAACGACGGCGCAGTGACTCAGCACGCCACCCGTATCGGTCACGACTGCCGCGGCGGACGCAAACAGGGGTGTCCATGTTGGTGCGGTCGTCGTTGCGACGAGGATGTCGCCCTTCGCCAGTTTGTCAGCGTCTTCAAGCGTCAGAATAACTCGCGCAATGCCGCGTACGATTCCTGATGAACCCGATCCACCTCGGAGGACGACGCCGTCAGGCGAGCCTTCTGGTTCAGACGGTGGAGCACCGAAGAACTTTCCGATTGTCCGGCTGAGTGGATCGTCTGGTGGCGGTTCTGAAGGCAGCGTGCCGAGCACAGGCGGCGGTGCGATATGACGGAAGTGCTCCATTTTAGCTCTACGTTCGGCGACGATGTCTTTCCGGTCAATCTGCGGCAACCGTTCCGCTGTCTCCTGTAATTCGGGACGAGTAAGCAGGAAGATATCCTCGGGATCGTTCAGGATGCCCGCTGCTGTGAACCGGCGACCGAACTCAAGCAGAACCTGCCGAACCTGGTATTCGGCGCCAAAGTCGATGTAGAGGGTGTGGTCTTCGCTGATGATCGTGGCCTGTTGAGCGTAATCGAGCATCGATTCAAATTTGTTGATGATCGGCTGCGGGTAGCCCTTGATTGCTGCTCGTGCGTCGGCCAATGCCTTTTCACGCTCCTCGACCAGTTTCGCCATTTGCGTTTCAACATCGATTTCTGACTGGTTCATATAATCCTGAAGCTGACGAATTGCCTGGCTGGGGTTTTCTACCCAACTGACGAAGCTGACGCCAAGCTTGTCGCCTCGGCGACCGTAGAAATCAAGGAACGTGCGGAAATCCTCCAGGAAGGCTCGTCCCTCGTCCGATTGTTCGAGCATCGCAATGACCTTCGAAGCGTTCAGCTCTTCGAGCGCGGCAGTCAGGACCGGTGAACGACGTGCCTGCTCGCTGAGTCGCCAGAACTCGTGCCCCATCCGAACGGTATTGTTGTCGAAACCCTGCATCAGCCGGTAGGCATCGAGTCCGTTTTCGGCGCCAAACAGGTCCTGATAGAGATCATCGAACGTGCTCATTGCCATGTAGATCGGGAATGTCTGGAGGAAGTGGATTTGCCAGACACGGTTGTGACGGTTGTTGGTTTCAGCCAGATGCGCCAGCAGTTCCGGCATTGACGCGTTCTTGAGATCGAAGGTTTCCCAGAAGGCGAGATGCTGTTTGACCTCGGGGAGCCATTCGTCGTTCCACAACTCACGCAATCGAGGAATGGTTTCTTCGATGCTCTCGAGTCCTGCCTGCATCCTGGCTGGCATCTCGGACATATCCTCGATCCTCGGCATTACGGAGTAATACCAGCGATAGTTGATATGACGCGGGATGTACTGGAGCGGGACACCATAGCTGGCAAATGCCCAGGTGAACTGGTCATGGGCATCACGCATGTACTCGAAATCCATTGGTGTCATTGGGTCGGGCCAGTGCATTCGTTCGACCTGCCAGAACATATTGGCATCGCCCGGGTTTGGCCAGGTGACGGGGAACTCGTTGAGTGGGGTTTGGGTTTGGGTCGTCATATTCAGCAACCTCCATCAGTACACATACAACACACATGCGCCGAGAACGCAGAAGGAGTTCAGCGGTCGATCGGACATCGTCGTTGTGACTAGCGGACTCAGGCCATCGTCGTCATCGGTCTGCATTGCAGCAGATACAGCTCGTTTCTGGCGAACGCGCATTCGACATCAACAGGCCAGCCCATTCGCGCTTCCAGGGACATGCCAAGTTGAGCGATCTCGAGGACCTGTGCGTCAATCAGCGATGCGGACTGGCGCAGCATTCGCGGTACGTCCACGTCGTGTGTCCCACCGGACACTGAGACAGTCATCCGTCGCCCTGCACGACCCGGACGATGCCGCGGTCGCCGTCGACCTCGATCAACTGGCCATCCTTGATGACAGACGTCGCCATGCCAGTTCCAACGACGGCTGGAATCCGATACTCTCGGGCGACGACGGCACAGTGGCTTAGCACCCCACCGGTATCAGTGACGACCGCCGCAACGGTCGCGAACAGCGGTGTCCACGGCGGTGCCGTCGTCTCGGCCACCAGGATGTCACCTGCCCGTAGCTGGCTGGCGTCTGCCAACGTCCGAATGATTCGGGCTGTTCCCTGAACGATACCCGGCGAGCCAGCAGCCCCATTCAGAACGTTCGGATTTGCCGATGGCTGCGGAGGTTTGCCGAAGAATTTGCCCAGTAACTGCGTCATCGGGTTGACTGGCGGTGGCCCCGGTGGCTCGGTTCCGACGGCGGGTGGCAACGCGACGGATTGGTAGCGCTCGATCTCCGCCTTGCGCTCGGCCACCAGTGCGGTGCGATCCAACGCGATCTCTCCAAGACGCTCGGTGGTTTCGCGGATCTCGTCGATGGTCAAGTGAAAGATATCGTTGGCATCCGCGATGATGTTCGTCTCTACGAATCGCCGACCGAACTCCATAAAGACCCGGCGCACCTGGTAGGACGTGCGGAAGTCAATCCAGAACCCATGATCCTCCGAGAGGATGTTGCCTTCCTGTGCGGCCTTGAGCAGGAATTCAAACTGGTTGCGGACCGGTTCTGGATACGACTGCAAGCGTTCGCGAGCAGCGGCAATATGCTGTTCTCGATCGGCCGCCATGTCCACCAGTTCCTGCTCAGGATCACGATCAGGCTGTGTCATGTATTCCTGCAGCGTTGCGATCACCGTCGTCGGATCTTCGATCCAACTGGGGAAACTAACGCCCCAGGACTCACCTCGTTGACCATACTCGTCGAGATACTCTCGGAGTTCTCCCAGGAAGCGACGTCCATCGTCGGTTGCGTCCAGCGCTGGAAGCACGTCAGCCGCGGCATGCTCATTGAGGATGGTGCCTACGCCGGGAGACGCCTGCGCCGTGCGACGTAACTTCCACAGCTCCGTTCCGGCTCGCACGGTCAAATTGTCGAACCCCTGCACCAGGCCAAAGGCAGCGAACTTGTTGTCGTCACCGAAAAGATCCCGATAGAACTCATCAAACAGGCTAACCGGCAATTGTACGGGGAAGACGATCTCGAAGTGGAGCGCCCAGACCCGCTGTAAGCGGTGCAAAGTCTCATCCAGATGGCTCAGCAGTTCGGAGATCGAGGCTCCTTGAAGATCGAAGTTCTCCCAGTACCTGAGGTGCTCCTGAATCTCGGGGAGCCATGTCGTTTCCCAGCGTTCCATGATCTGCCCCATGGCCGCACCGAGCTTCTCCTCGGAGCGTTTCCCCATGGCCTCCAACTCTTCATCAGGAAGTCTGAGGGGTGTGACGGACATGTAGAGGTGAGCCCAGATACGGCGCGCATCAGCGCGCATAGGCATGTCGTACGTCGCGAAGCCGTGATTCATTCCTGGGCCATAGATCATGTGATGCATCACATCGTCGATGCGTGTTGTTGGATGGGGAAAGTGCATTCGGTCAAGTGCCCAAAAGTTGTGTTCGTCCTCGGGCTGCTCCCACTCAATGGTCAGTCCGGCTGGAACGGGGATGCGACGTGGGCTCGACATGCTGCGTTTCCTTTCAGGATGATCGCTCAATGACCAGCCCCTGACGGCGTGCTTCCGGCATCTGGTCGTGGGAACTATCAGATCCGTCACGCAGGGTCGTAATCGGTCGGCACTGCAGGAGATACAGCGCACTATGCGCATAAGCGCACTCGACATCGACGGGCCAACCCATCTGCGCTTCAAGGGTTACGCCAAGTCGTGCGATCTTGAGTACTTGTGCATCGGTGAGTGATGGGTTCCGACGCATTAGTCGCGGTACGTCCACATCGCGGGTCCCGCCGGGCACGGCAACGGTCATCCGTTCCTTATTCCCGAGACGCTGATCGACGATGTCGAAGGTATTTTTT
>JBGSWU010000511.1:0-6063 GCA_041751795.1 Thermomicrobiales bacterium | reverse complement strand
TGTTTGAAAGTACGATTCTGGCGGAGTGGTTGCCGGAAAACCGCTGGGCGAACCGCTTCCATATGCGAGACGATTCAGCCCAGCCCGTTGAGCCGCAGCAGGTCGACTGGGTCGTTGGCGCAGCGATGATGGTTCGGCGTGCCGCGATCAATGACGCTGGTGGTTTCGACGAATCATTTCGCATGTACTCCGAAGAGGTCGAATGGTGCTGGCGATTGCATCTGCACGGCTGGTTTGTCACCTACCTGCCATGTGTCGAGATCACCCATCACGAGGGCGCGAGCGCTCGTCAGGATGTCGCTGTCCGGCAGGTCGATTTCGATACAAGCCGTGTCCGTCTGGCCCGGCGGATGTATGGTGACCTGACCGCGACCGTCGTCCGGGCGGGGTTACTCGCTGGCTACGGATTGATTGTCATCCGTGAAAGCATCAAGTGGTCGCTCGGTCATCGCCGGGGCCTTCGACATCGGCGAATCAGGTTGTACCTTGGCGCGCTTCGGCATGGACTTCGGGATCGGAACAGGGTGGTGTCGTGAGCGACCTCAGGGTGCTGTTCGTAACGGGCGAGTATCCGCCGATGCGTGGCGGGGTCGGTGATTACACCGCGAATCTCCGATTGGCGCTTGCCGCTATGGGTACGCGGACGATCGTCCTTTCGGCGCGGGGTGCCAGTGGTGAAGACGTGCGGACGGTCCGGGGCTGGGGTTGGTTGAGTCCCCGTCGTGTGATGCGGATTGCCCGGCGAGATGAGATCGATGTCGTGCATATCCAGTATCAGGCCGGAGCGTTTGCGATGCATCCGGCGTTGAATGTCATGCCGTCGATCGTTGCGAAGGCGGTGCCGGTCGTGACGACGTTTCACGATCTGAGAGTGCCGTACCTGTTTCCGAAGGCGGGGAGGTTTCGAAAATCTGCGATCCTCCGCATGGCACGCGGTTCCGATGCCGTCTTCGTGACGAATCCCGCGGATGCTCGTGCACTCGATAAGGAGAGCGTCGGCACAATCCAGATCCCGATTGGACCAAACATCCCTCCACCGGGACCGAACAATCGGCCAGTGTGGGACGTTGTTGCGTTCTTTGGATATCCAGCCAGATCGAAGGGGATCGTCGATCTGATTCAAGCACTGGCGTTGATCGATGACCGCCAGGTGACGCTGCTCCTTGTCGGCGATCAGGGTACGCCTGGACCCACCAACGATATCGTTTCGACGTCGGAGATCGACCGTCTCGCCAATCAAACCGGAGTTGTTGTTCGCCGAACCGGCTACCTGTCTCCGCGAGAAGCGAGCGAGACCCTGGCGCAATCGACTGTTGTCGCGATGCCGTTCAATGATGGTGCAAGTTTGCGGAGTGGCTCGTTACTCGCTGCCTTGCAAACCGGCAGGCCGGTCGTAACGACGGCCCCGCGAGCCATCGCCGATCTCGGAGAACTGAATGGGATGCCTCAACTGCTTCTCGTCCAACCTGGGCACGTCGAGGAGTTTGCGACAGCGATTCAGCGCGCCCTCGACTGGTCCGGTAGTCCCGCACCACTACCTGCGACCCATCGCTGGCAGATGATCGCGACCGCTCATGCTGATGTCTACCAGCAAGTGACGAGCGACCGGCGACGATGACCAGCATCCCTGCGTCGAGAACGACCGACAGAGCGGACCGCACGGATGTTGCGGCCGTCGCTCATTACGCTGTGCTGACAGCGATCTTCATTGCTGGAACGGGGTTGCGACTGACAGCGTTGAACCGCCAAAGCCTCTGGTTTGACGAGATCGATGTTGTCGTTCGGGCGCAGCAGCCTCTCGGGACCGTGATGCGGACATTTGTCGCGCAAGGCGAGAATGGCCCGCTGTACAACATCCTCCTGGCGCTCTGGGTGCGAGTGGCTGGGATCTCCGAAATTGCTGTTCGCTTTCCGTCAGCGATTGCCGGCACATTGGCGATTCCACTTATCTATCTCCTCGCTCGCCGGGTTGCGGGTGCGACGAGCGGATTATTGGCGGCAGGTTTGTTGGCAATATCGCCGTATCATGTCTGGTATTCGCAGGAAGCCAAGATGTACGCGATGGTCGTCCTCCTCGCACTGACGTCGAGTCTATGCCTCGTCGAATCGCTCCAACGCAACCAGTCTCGTTGGTGGGCGGCCTACGCGATTGTCACGACGCTCTTGTTCTACACCCACGTCGCGACGGTGCTGATTTTCGTTGCGCAATCCATCTATGTCGTCGTCAACCGAAACGCATGGAGGGGTCGGGAGCGTGGGTGGTTGATCGCGACTGCCGTTCTGACGCTGCCGTACGTGCCGATAGCGATCTGGGCACTTCGTGTCGTTGGCGGAGGTGTCCAGACGTGGCAACCCGATGTTGGCCTGTGGGACGCGGCTCGGATTGTCGGTATTAAGTTCGCAGTGAATCGCGCAGACGCAGTCATAGAAACCCGTGGTGCGTTGCTGTATGTCGCACTTGCACTCATTGGAACGCTTGCGCTGGCAAAGCGTCGGCGTTCGGAACGGTGGTGGCTGCTGCTCGGTCTGCTGAGCGCTGTGCCTGTCGTTGGGCTCTACGTTGTGTCATTGCGCCAGTCGGTCTTTTCAGATCGCTATGCCATTGTCTCGTTGCCGGCTTACCTGGTGCTTATCGCGGCGGCGGTCGCCTGGATGCTTCGCGATCGGCGGTTCTGGTCGGTTGGTGCGGTGATGATATTCCTGCTGGTCGCCTTTGCGTGGGCACCGCTGCGCGAGGTCAATCGATCATCAGCCGCAGAAAAAGAAGACTGGCGAAGCGCGTATGCGTTGGTCGCAGACCGAGCCGAACCCGGGGACGCCCTGCTTCTGCACCCCGGCTACATCATCACGACATACGCCTACTACAGCCAGCGCGAGCCACGGATTGGCGATCATGCCGTGGCAACGATCCCGAGCTTCAACGTTCGCTGGCTCGATGAACCGCTGATGGTGCAGATGATTCGGGACCAGGTTGGCGACGTCCGACGTTTCTGGCTGATCGAATCGCAGGTCCGAGCGGAGGGTGAGGATCCCGACGAGCGGCTTGCCGGATGGTTGTATCGACGCGGGACGCTACTCGGCGAACACGTTATTAACGGCGTTCTCGTCCGGTTGTTCGAACTTGCCGAACCGCCAGCACCCGAGCGCCCATGACCACCATTTAGGCGTTGCACATCACCGATGATTCCGTGACCTGGCGTCATGATCTGCTGCTCGTAATGTGACTATGTGACGAACATTCGTCGTACAAATGTTCGACTGGTCAGCCTCTCGCCGCCCGTGCTACCCTCTGTACGAACAGTGTACGTACACTTCTGGTCCATTTGGGTGGTGGGGGTCTGTTGCATGCGAGTCATCGGCGCTGGGTTAGCGGTGTTCCTGTCTGTCATCACGATACTCCTGTATCAGGCGACGTCAGGCGGTAGTGATACCTCCGCACTTTCAGTCGTCGCCTCGCCCGAACTAACAATTCCCTCACCGACATCACTGCTCCCAACTGCGACGCTGCGCCCCGCCCAGATCGCTCCGACCGCGACGGCAACGATCCCACGACCAACGGCGATTCCTGCGACACCACTGCCCGATACGATGGTTGCACCGCTCGCCTCAGAATCCACGACCAAGGAGGCAGTGTCGGATGAAGTCGAACATGAAATCGTTGAATCCGACGATGATGCACCGATCGAGAGTTCGGTTGACATTGAGGTCACCGAGGACGAGGACGTGCATTCCCCGCATCTTGCCGCTGTCGATTCTTCGGACGCTTGGCTCGACGCGATTCAAACGCCGAACGGTGGGATGATTGGAATTGTTCTCTCGGGCCTCGCTAATGTTCGCAGTATGCCGACGTTGGACGCCGATGTAACCGGCGAACTTCACGCGGGATGGCCGATTGCAATCTACAGCGTCGTCACCGGCGACTCATTTTCCGGGAGTGACATCTGGTATCAGGTTAACAGCGGCTACGTTTCCGCTGAGTTGATCGGACCCTATAGCCCGCCAGCACCGGATGTCTCCTACGACGGACATTGGGTTGATGTCGACCTGAGCAACAACATCGCGGTGGCGTACGTTGACGACACGCCAGTCAACGCAGTCACGATCATCAGCGGCAAGTTCGGGTTCGAGACCCCACTCGGCGTTCACACGATCTTCGCCCGCGTCGAGAGCGAAACGCTTGACAGCGCAACGGTCGGTATCCCTGAGGGCGACCCGGAATACTATTACCTGCCGGATGTGCCGTACACGCAGTATTTTGCAACTGGCGGCTTCGCGATCCACGGAAACTACTGGTCAGATGACTGGCAGTTCGGCAGTGCGTTGAGCCACGGATGCATCAACATGTTCTCCGAAGATGCTGCGTGGTTCTGGTGGTTCCTCGATGAAGGCTCGGTCGTCAACGTCCATTCCTAGTGCGTTGTTCGTACGACAGACGTGATGGCCACTTTCGAATTACCTCCGGCGATCCCGGCGGTTCCTGAATTCAACCATTCATAGCGGATACAATCGGTGCCGCGATACGGGGATTTCGATGGAGGGAACCTGAAATGAGCCTGACGGCTGCGTATGGTGGCGCGAAGTGGTCGCCGAGAACCGATTCGATGCGCGAAGACATGCCGCGATGGTGGGGAAACTGGGGCTCTGGTTCCGAGTGCGGCCGCCTGCATGCTGTTCTGCTTCGTCGTCCGGGTCCGGAACTCGACAATATCGAAGACTACGATGCAGTGCAGATGCGCTCGGACCTCTTGCCGGATGTCGCGCGCGCTCAGCATGACGCGATGGCGGACGCCTACGAAGCGCATGGCGTGAGTGTCCACTATGTCGAGAACGGAAGGCTGGATAAGCCGAACTCGTTCTTCATCCGCGACCTGATGTTGATGACGCCCGAGGGTGCAATCATTACGCGCCCAG
Organism: Thermomicrobiales bacterium; assembly: GCA_041751795.1. Lineage (GTDB taxonomy): Bacteria > Chloroflexota > Chloroflexia > Thermomicrobiales > CFX8 > JBBECJ01. Next base: position 1,152 of record JBGSWU010000511.1, on the reverse strand, counting down.
CGTCAACGGTGCGCGCCGGAGAAGAGCGCTTCGTCGCCGAGACACTCGGACGGCTGGGTGTTCCGATCCTGATGTCTGTTCACGGCAATGGCACCTTCGAAGGCGCCGACGTCATGTGGGTGAACAAGGATCTTTGCTTTCTTGCGGAAGGGTTGCGCACGAACACTGAGGGCGCCGATCAGGTCGAGCGGATGCTCCGCGAGATTGGCGTCAAGGATGTGATCCGTGTCCACTTACCGTGGGGAGCGATGCATCTCGATGGTCTACTCAATTTCGCAGACAAGGATCTGGCGGTGGCATGGCCTCGCCGGACACCGTATCCGATCGTCCGGATCCTGCAGGAACGTGGCTTCCGGATTCTCGAAGTGATCGACGACATTGAAGCCCACGAGCAACTGCCGATGAACTTCGTCGCATTGCAGCCAGGCAAGATCCTGATGCCGAAAGGCGGCGATCGGATGCGCGAGCGCTATCAGGAAGCCGGCGTTGAATGCGTCGAAGTCGAAGTCTCAGAGCTGATCAAAGCAGGCGGTGGCATCCACTGCATGAGCGGATTTCTTAAGCGGGACGAGCCGTAGCGTCAGCGCAATTTGCGGGTCGGGCGCGTGCCGTAGAAGGACAGTCCAGCGTTCGTCGGTGCCTTTATGGGTTCAGCGATGATCTCGACATCATGCATCAGGTACACCCAGTAGTTGGGGTCGTTGGGATCGAGTGAATTGACTCCATTGAAATGGATTGCCAGCTCCTCGTCTAGAACGACCTTCGACGTCGAACCATCGGCAAGTGATCTGCCGCAGGCCGGGCAACTTCCGCTCGCTCGCGACAGGTTGCAGGATGATTTCATACATTGAACTCGTGATGGCACCCGCTGTTCACTCCGATCATAGACAATATTTCTGTGATTCCATTCTCTATTACGAATCGAAAACAGTAACACCCCGGAAGTCCTGTATGTGCAGAGACAAATGGTGTGTGTCAGGCTATCCGTCCGGCAATCGAGTGCACCGTCGTTGTACAGCCATGAACAGGGCAGCCGTCGCTCCCGATGACGACCTCTCCACTCCCCAGCGCTTCCCGCACAGCGTTTTCAATCTGGCGAGCTGCCATTGGCTCTCCGATGTGGTCGAGCAGCATCGCTGCCGTCAGAATCTG
>JBGSWU010000510.1:0-3366 GCA_041751795.1 Thermomicrobiales bacterium | reverse complement strand
GTCGACGACGATCCGCCACCTGCCTTACGCGAGATCCTGCAACTGATCGCCGATCACCCGCATGTCTACCTCAACACCGGGCATGTCCCCAACGAGGAAGCGTTGCGCCTGGTCGATCTGGCCGCTGAATTCGGCATCCAGAAGGTGCTGGTGGCCAGCACGGTAACGAAGAACATGTCGATCGAGCAACAGCAGCTCGCCGCAAGCAAGGGCGCGATTCTCGAACACACGCTGGCCGCCTTCACCCACACGACGCCGATCCCGAAGACGCACTACTACGTCGAGCGTGAGTACGCGGCGATGGACGAAGGATTGGCGGCGGAGTCCGGCGGGGGTGTGCGAACGGTCAGCGAACAGATTCGCGCCGTCGGTGCTGATCATTGCATTATCGCGACCGATTTCGGCGTCTACACACTGCCGCCACCCGTCGAGGGGCTACGCGAGTTCATCGCCTGCCTGCTCGACCTGGGCATCAGCGAGGATGAGATCCGGCTGATGGTGCAGCGCAATCCGGCGCAATTGCTGGGGATCGATCAGTAACCGGGCAGATCGCGCTCTTTCGAGCAGGTCAGCTCCCCCATGCGGAAGCCTGACGGTCGCCGGTCACGCCGATGTGCTCGCCTTCGTAGCGCAGGAATCGCAACGCAAATCCTCCATTACTCGACGACGATGGCTCCGGGTGGGACGAGGAAACGGTAGACGCCGATATCGTGGATGTCGGTTTCGACATGTTCGACGCCGATCAGCATCGATTCGCGAACGGGAGTCGTCACGCCGGTACAGACCTGCTCGTAGGCGGTGTGATAGTCGCGCAGTTCGTCTGGTGTGATCGGAGCACCGTGGCAGATGAAGATCTGGTCTGCGTGCTCGGCCAGTTCAGCGATCTTCGCCAGCGATGTCCGGTACGTCACCGGGTCGCTGCGATCGAGGCAGAGCAGCATCCGATCGAGGTTGACGGCGTCGCCGGTAAACAAGGCACGCGCGGCGCGGTCGAGCAGCGTCACGCCCCCTGGTGAGTGGCCCGGTGTCTCATAGACCTCCAGAATTCGACCACCGAGGTCGATACGGTCGCCTTCGCGAATCATCCCGGTCGGCTCGACACCAGGGATGTGCGCCATCGCTCGATCGAACTCGTCCGGCCATGCGTATTCGCTCTCGTCCCAACGTGCGAGTGCACCGAGCAGGGCAGCATTCTCGACACCGCCACGAAGGGCGTCGACATCGTTCGGGTGGATCAGCACACGATCGAAGGCGTGACTCCCACCGACATGGTCCCAGTGACCGTGCGTCTGGACAACGAGCGGAGCGCGACTGGAGGCCGAGGCGACAACAGCGGCGAAATCGCCAACTCCCATCCCAGTGTCGAGGATCGCAACATCGCGCTCACCTTCGATCAGGAATGATTTGACCAGCGGTTCCTGAATCCAGCCGATACCGTCACGCTCCCAGTGGACGTCGAACCACGGCAAGCCAGCCATTGTCGCTCCTTCCCTCATCCAGTTCGCCACACGCGCTCATCGTAACGCAGTTCCGACTCATTCGGGTCGCCGATTCACCCACGCGATCGCTCGATGGATTATGGCGATGGCGCACCACCCGGCACCGGCAGGCTATCGATCCAGTCGTAGCGGAAGAACGCACGATAGATCGGTCGAAGGTCGGTCGGGCTGTAGTCTTGCCAGGTCGTCAGGACATCCCAGGCCGTCGCGATTCCGAAGGCATGATCGACATAGATTTCCCGAAAGGCCGCCCAGAACGCGTCGTCGCCCATCGCCGCTTTGACTTCCATGTAGAAGCGTGCGCCTTGTTCGTAGATCGAGAAGTACCAGTTGCGCGCCGGATCGTCGGGCAGACTCTCGTACGACGTGTCGAGCCAGTAGGCGTAGCCACCGGCGGGCAACGGCGGCACTTCGCTGAAGCCGGTCGGCAGCCCGCGTTCGAAGAACTCGGCGCCCCCCTCGTCGATCCAGCCGTCCTGCAGCGTCCGTGTCCCGATGATGCCGTACAGCCACTGGTGGGCAACCTCGTGGTAGATCAGGCGGTCAAGTTGCCAGTAGTCGAGATTGATGTAGATCAGACCGGGAAACTCGATCCCGCCCGGCATCGTAGGCCCAGCGTCGGCGATTCGGAACGTCGTATACGGGTAAGGACCAACCAGTGCCGAGAGTTGGTCGAGCGCGTCGGCAGCGACGGCGAGAACTCGTTGCCGGGTCGCGTCGGCAACGCCGGATGTGTAGAGCTCCAATTCAACGCCAGTCGCAGACTGTCCGTAGTCGATCGTGTACGACGGCGAGATGGCGAAGGCGAAGTCACGGACGTTGGTGGCGTGCATGAGGTAGCGCATACGGCCATCCGCCAACGTTTCCTGACCGAGAAGGTCGCCGGTATGGGCGAACTCGACGCCGTCGTCGAGTGTCAGCGCGACATCGAACTCAGCGATGGCTGTGTACGACGGGTCGAGCGTCTCGCTGTAGCCGTGGTCGGTGGAGATAATCGGGAACCAGTAGCCCAGCCGGAGGATGTCACCATCGAGCGTCGTCGCGCCCCAGCCAGTCGTCTCACTGCCAACGCTGAGCGTGAACTCAAGCGAAATGTCGTACGGGGCAGCGGCGTTCTCAGGCAGATCATGCGCCAGCGTAAAACCACCGTTCAGTGGCTCCAACGTGATCGGTTCACCGTTGGCGCTTGCCGATGCAAGCGTGAAGAAGCCGTATTCAGCCGGGACGATCTGGAGATAGAGCCAGTTGGGAATCGCGCCGCGGAACTCTCGGATCGTGATGACCTCGCTGGCACGAATGTAGCCGCTGGCAACGTCCAACTCACTGATATCGAGTTGGTAGTGGACATCGACATCGGGGAGATCGATCGTCTGGCTGGCGGGAACGGGATCTTGAGTCGCCGTCGGTTCGATCGTCGCGGTCGCCGTTGCTGTTGCTGTTGCTGTCGTTGTCGCTGTTACTCCCGGCATCGGCGCTGTTGGCGACGTTCTGACTGGTTCGGTCGCTGTTGGAGCAGCCATCGTTGCCGTCAGAGTCGATTCAGTCACACCGGATAGCGCCGTCGACGTCGGTATCTCGTCAACAGCGCCAGTCACCGTCGGGGCAGCGTCGTCTGGCCCGCTACAGGCGACAAGAAGCAGCGTGAGCGAGATCGCGATCAGTAGTCGCTGGATGGTGGCGAACACGGTCATCGATGAGCCTGTCTTCTTACGAACGTTTCAACAACGTCGGTCGGCGATGTCGCGCCAATGACAACGCCCCACGTCACTGGACGTTATCACGAGATCGGATGCGCCCGGGTGGTCAGCCAATAGCTGGTGCAAACAGGAAAACACCCGCTGGTAGCGGGTGTCTGGCGCTCGTCTTT
>JBGSWU010000509.1:0-2406 GCA_041751795.1 Thermomicrobiales bacterium | reverse complement strand
GTCCAGTATCAATCTCAGCAGCGACGGAAATGCGTTCAGCGGCGACGTCGTCTGGACTATTGCGAACCGGGATGGAACCGAACTGGCGAGCTACCCGGGAACGTTCCAGGCAACGCGAATCATCGCCGAGTCGCCAACTGGAACGTCCGAAGCGTAACCCTCCGCACGATTCGACTCGCCAAACCGATGCATGAACCTGTGGCCTCAGGTTGGCCCGACAGGATAAGCCGCACCGAATTCAAAGAAGCCATCCCAGCGTGAGCAATTTCGACGATGAGACGTGCACCTTCTCCGGCACTCCCGGGGCAGTGAAGAAGACCGGGCAGCGCTTTTATCGACTTCGACATGATTGAACCGAATCCAGCGATACATTATGGAGGACACCATGGTTACCCAGAATCACGGCCAGACGCTATCGGCATGGAACGCCATTGCAACGGGTTACGACAAGTTCGTCACCCAACACAACAGTGAAGTCGCCGAAACCGCCCTCCGACATATAGGGCTTGTGTCAGAGATGTCAGTTCTGGACGTTGCATCCGGCAGCGGCGCGCTTAGCATTCCAGCAGCCCGCCTCGGTGCTCAAGTGCTGGCTACGGATCTGTCGCCGACGATGATCGACCTGCTCACTGCGCGGGCGCGCTCTGAAGGTCTCGCCAATCTCGAGGGCCGCGTTATGGACGGCCAGGCGCTCGAACTGTACGACGATCGCTTCGACATTGCCGCATCTCAGTACGGCGTCATGTTGTTCCCAGACCTTCCACGCGGACTTCGCGAGATGACGCGAGTCACAAAGCCTGGCGGGAAAGTCATGCTGGTCGTCTTCGGCCCCCCACCGACGCTCGACTTCCTGGTCACGTTTACTGGCGCGATGAAGGCTGTCGTCCCCGGTTTCAGTGGCTTGCCCACTGATCCACCACCACTGCCGTTCCAGGCGTCCAACCCTGATGTCTTGCGTCGGCACTTTGCAGATGCAGGGCTGACTGATATTCAAGTTGAACGGGACGCCGCAGTGTATCGGTTCCAGACCGGTGAGCAGTTCTGGAACTGGGTTACCAACAGCAACCCGATCGCGGTGATGATGATCGCCGATCTTACCGACGAACAGCGTTCCAGCGTTATTCAACGGCTTGACGCGATGTTACGCGAGCGCGCTGATGAGAATGGCGTGGCAACGCTGTCCAATGAGGTTCACATCTGTATCGGAACAAAGCCGGTTCGGCACTGACATTCGGGCTGATCAGCGCCCGAAATAGCGATCGGCGGCACGGACATATGCCTCGGCAATCGCAAGATGGGTCGCGTCATCTTCGAGGAGTGCGAAACCCGTCTCGTTCGTCAGGTAGAGCGGCTCGGTCAGGACAACCGGAATCCCCTCATAGCGGTTGTAGAGCCAGGTTCGCGGAGCGTCGTAGACATTGCCAAGGCTGGGGAAATGGCGGTTGCCACGGGCAACCGTCAAATCCTCCTGTATCAACGTCGATGGCGGATCAAAACCAATCGAGTTCAACGCGACGACCAGTTCGTCATGGACGATCTCTGCCAGAACGAGGTTCTGTGGTCCGCCATTCTCGCAATAATAAAGTTCCAGTCGCGCGACGTTCGGGTCGGGGTGGCCGTTATAGTGCAACAGGATCACCATATCGGGATCGAACTCCAACGCCTTCGACGCATGGGCGTACGCATGGCTGTAGCCGGGGTGGAAGTCGGCACCGTTTTCCGGCAGCAGCGATGGATCATCAGTGAAGACCGTTTCATTGTCCGTTCGCGTGAGATAAACACGGTAACCGGCAGCCTCCAGTGCCGTCTTCGCAACCAGCGCCGTCCGCAGGACGACCTGATACTCGATCCCCAACGCACTCGGAAACGTCCGATCATGCCCCGGATCGAGCACGATCACTGGCACAGCATCACCCGACCCCGAAGGAATCGGTGACATCGTCGCGGTCGGCTCAACTGCTTCTGCCGTACTCGTGCTGGTGCCGGTACTGGTGCTCGTGCCGGTCGGAATGGGCGTGTTCGACGCCGTCGCAGACGCGACCGGCGTAGGAATCGCCTCGGTCGGTGTCATCGTCGCGGTTTCTTCCGCAAACGACGTTGCCCCAACCGTCATCGTCGGGAACTCGGGTGGAGGATCGGTCAGCACGGTCGCGAGTAATCCGTCCGGCGGCGACACTTCTGATCCACGGCTGCAGGCGACCAGCAGCACACCGAGGGCAAGCAACGTGAACCAGCGGCGTAACGGCACATATGCACGTCCACCGACGATACCACGCTCGAACTTCGCCGTGCTTGCTGCGTCCCTGTCCATCTGGCAATTCCTGAGTCATGGTGTCGCGCCATGTTTACGACATCAGATTTGGGTCTCCGAACTCTGACATCAGGATCGTGGCGATCTGCGCTCTC
>JBGSWU010000508.1:0-2127 GCA_041751795.1 Thermomicrobiales bacterium | reverse complement strand
GTGCTGACCAATCCTCCTGCTGGAGGCGGCATCTGCATGGCGCAGACGCTCAAGATCATCGAGCACGAGGACATCGCGGCGCTCGGCCTCAACAGCGTCGAGTACATCGACCTCGTCGGTCACGCGATGAAGGCCGCCTATCACGACTGGTACTCGTTCGTCGCCGATCCTGCGTTCCACGACGTCCCGGTCGACCTGCTGCTCTCCGACGAGCGCGCCGATGAGTGGTACGCGAAGATCAAAGCGGGGGAGCATTTCACTGTTCCGCGTTATCCCGAGTCGCCAACGACGACGAACATCAGTGTCGTGGACGACGCTGGCAACGCGATCGCCCTGACGCACTCACTCGGCTCCAGCAGCGGCGTCGTTTCGGCAGGCCATGGCTTCACCTGGAACAACATCATGAACACCGCCAACCCGCAGCCGGGACTGCCGAACTCGATCGCGCCGGGCAAGGCACGCATCACCGGCATGTGCCCGACGATCGTCCTCCGCGATGGCAAGATCGTCCTGACGCTTGGTGCGCCAGGCGGCACGCGGATCATAACCGGTGTCCTCCAGGCGCTCCTGAACGTGCTCGACCACGGTCTCTCACCGGTCGAGGCAGTCTCCGCGCCGCGCTTCGACTGCCAGGGAGAAATGCTCGATTGCGAAGCGCGCATTCCGAGTTGGACAAAGGCAGAACTCGCTGGCCGCGGCTTCCAGGTCGTCCCGAACCCGGCACCGTACGGCAACTTCGCCCTCGTCCAGGCGATCACCCGTGACCCAGCCTCCGGCACCTTGCGTGGTGGTGCAGACCCGCGCTCAGGTGGCGCGGCCATGAGTACGACCTGATCCGTATCTCCCGCTCCGGCATGCCGCCGTCACAATGACGCCTGCATGCTGGAGTGGTCATGTTGCATGCGATACAGCGCTGCCGTGTCGTCCGTGGCAGCGCTGTCTGTTCCATCTGGGTATCGTGCGATTGTTGTAGCAGCACGTTGCATCAGAATGGGAACCACCGATGCAAATCAGAGAACGGCTTCTCCACCTCCTTGCCATCGTCGCGATATCCTCGATCCTCCTGGCGGGCCTGTTCATCATCGTCGACAACATCGAACCAGTCCCGATTCGCCCTGGAGCAACCGGCTCGTCGGTTTCGATCGAACTTGAGCGCGTTGACGTGGGTATCCAGCCGGGCACGTAAGCGATCGTCATTCCAGATCACAACAACGGCCTCATCTCTGCCACCACCGCATTGTCATTACACGCGCTGGGGCATCAGCGCGATCTGATGATGAATCGGCTGTCTATTTACATCGATTGCCTGATGGAGCGCTCTTTAAACTCAACTGGAATTAACGCGGCATCGTCACCGGTGCGGGAGTGCCGCGGCTTGATTCCAACATCAGGTGAGTGACTGCCTGGTGCGGATGATCGATGTGACGTTCCAGGCTGTCCTGCGTGCTGCTTACCAGATAGCATCGGCCAGCTAGATGTCATAATACGAGCTCATTGAAATGCTTCAGAGGATTCGAAGGTGCTCGGGTATCTGGTGAATTTGCTGACACGCGCCCTGACGCTGGCGTCAGTTGATTATGGAACTATGCCCAGCCCAGCTGCCTCAGTGTATGCCCATCATTCCAGATTTTCGTCATGTGGCGTATCTTGTCGCCGTCGAAGTCCATCACATAGACGTAATCCGCTGAAACTGTGTTGCCCGTCGGAGGAACCGGCCCGCCCTCTCCCGTCTGCGTTCCGTGGACAACCGCAAACACTGAGACGGAGTTCCGCTCATCATCGGACGCGAAAGCCTTAATCTCGTAACTCAAATCTGGAACCGGGGTGAAGAGCCCCTTCATCCATTCGACGTACGGCTCAAGCATGGTGATCTCGGCGAGGGTATCCGCCTGGCACGAGAAGCTGGCGCCATCATGGCACCAGACCTTGCAGGTTTCCCAACCTTTGCCCGTCTCGCAGGCATCGAAAAAAGCCATCGCAGTTTCGGAAATCGACATAGGTAGTCCTCCTGACCCTAAGCGCATACCAGCATACGGTTCTGCAACCTTGGAACGTTCCGGACCAGACACATGGATTACCTGGAAATCTCTACGCCCATGTTACATCATCCCTAATCCCGTGTTAATC
>JBGSWU010000507.1:0-9064 GCA_041751795.1 Thermomicrobiales bacterium | reverse complement strand
TTCCATGCTGTAGCTCCTTCAGCTTTTTGGTCATGCCAAATGACGCATCCAGCGTCACGCTGTAACCAGGGCCATGGCGTGCGATCCTCGTCGTCGCCATGACCCTGGTTACATCCCACAAACCCACGTCCCTAAACATTTGCGTAATTCCGCGCATTCCCCAATCGTCGCGTCATCGGCTATACTATGCACGACAAGGCGAGACCCTTCGGGGCAGGGTGAGGGGAGCGATCCCCAATTCCCGATCGGCGGTATAGCCCGCGAGCGAGGCGGCACGACAAACGTCTCGCATGATCCGGTGAAACTCCGGGGCCGACGGTATCGTCCGGATGAAAGAAGGCTCGCGGTAGATACTGACCGGTTCCGACCGGCGTGTTGACAACGTTGTTGTCTGCGCCGGAAAAGGTTCCGTTCTTGACGCTACTGTTCACCCCGAAGGCAACCGCCTTCGGGCTTTTTGTTGTCCGGAGGTAGCTGCGATGAATCGGTGTACGGGAATAGCCTGAACCGTGCGCTGGTTCCGCACAACAGCGGACCTACTCGCGCGAATGCGCGTTCAGGAGAGCGTAGGAAATCTGATGTCGGTGTCTGATGCAATCGACACCCGAGCAGGCAGCGGGCACACAGACCCGGTCACCGCTTCGGTTGGGATTGCAGCGATTGTGCCAGCCGCCAGGCCGCGACGACGCGAACGCCGGGCTATTCGCGTCCTGCCGCCGCTCGTCGTCGGCCTGCTTCTGCTCGGTTTCTGGCAACTGCTCACGACGACTGGAATGGTTCGCGAATACCTGCTTCCGGCACCCGTCGATGTCGCGGACGCGTTCTGGCGCGGAATCGAAAGCGGCATCTTCTGGCGCTATGGCCGGACGACACTCCAGGAAAGCCTCGCCGGATTCGCGCTCGGCGTCGCCGTCGCTGTGCCGCTTGGGTACGGCATCGCTCGAAGCCGCCTGGTAGCCCGTGCCATCGAGCCGTTCGTCGCCGCAAGCCAGGCGCTCCCAGCCGTCGCCATCGCACCACTGCTCGTGCTGTGGCTTGGCTATGGGCTGAAGGCGATCGCCGTCCTTTGCGCGCTGATCGTCTTCTTCCCAATGGTCGTCAACACGGCGGTCGGTATCAGGACACTCGACCGCGACACGCTCGACGCCGCACGCGTCGATGGCGCCGGTTTCTGGCCGCTGCTGATCCACTTCGAACTACCGCTGGCGCTGCCGGTCATCCTGGCCGGACTGCGGACGGCTCTGACGCTCTCGATCACCGGCGCCGTCGTCGGAGAGTTCGTCATCGGCGACCGTGGCCTCGGTGGACTGCTGACGATCGCGCGCGGCAACTTCGACACGCCGCTCGCCTTCGCGACGATCGCGATGTTGATGGTGCTCGCGTCGATTATGTACTCCATCGCCTGGTTGCTCGAGCAGTGGGCGCAGCGACGATTCTGAGAAACGCTCGAACTGGATTCCTGGGAACACCACGATCTAATGAGCAGGTCAACACACGAAGAGGGAGAACAACACAATGTGGGTGAAACGACTCGGGGCGCTTGCTGTGGTGCTGGCGTTGCTACCAGTGCTGGTCGCGTGTGGGGGTGATGGCGGAGGCGGGAGTGACGATCTTGAGGATGTCACGATCGGGCTGACGTTCGTGCCGAATATTCAGTTCGCCCCGTTTTACGTCGCGCTGGAGAAAGGCTACTACGAAGACGCCGGTCTATCGGTGGAGTTGAATCACCATGCCGCCGGGGCCGATCAGTTCGGTGCACTCGTCGCTGGACAGGAGGACATGCTGATGTCCGCTGGCGATGAGGCGATGCAGGCGCGCGCTCAGGGCGTCGAAATCGTTTACATCGCTGAGGTCTTTCGCAAGTATCCGGTCGCGCTGATTGTTCCAGAAGATTCCGACATTGCGACGATCGGCGATCTGGCTGACAAGAAGGTTGGTATTCCCGGGGAGTACGGCGCGAACTACACCGGACTGCTTGCCCTCCTTGCCAGCGCCGATATGACGAAGGACGACATCCAGATTGAATCGGTCGGCTTCACCCAGGCGCAGGCGCTCCTGGCAGGTCAGGTCGATGCGATCATGGGATATGTCAACAACGAACCGATCCAACTCGAAAAGGCCGGGATGGCAACGCGCAACTTCCCGGTTTCAGATGCACTGCCGATCGTGTCGAATGGCCTCGTCGCGATGGAGGGCTATCTCGAGGATCATCCAGACCAGGCACGCGCGATCGTTGAAGCAACGCTGAAGGGTGTTGAGTTCGCAATCGAGAATCCGGAAGAGACCGTCGAGATTGCGAAGAAGTTTGTCCCGACATTGGAAGATGAGCAACAAGCTACCGACGCGCTCGCTGTCCTCCAGGCATCAATCCCGCTCTGGCAAGCCGATGGGGTCGCCATTGGCAGCAGCGATCCAGACGCCTGGCAGCAAACCGCCGACTTCCTGCAATCGCACGGCTTGCTGGCTAATCCGGTTGCGGTCGCCGATGTCTACAGCGCTGACTTCCTCCCCGACGAGTAAGATGTCGTATCCTCCCAACCGCGAACGGTTGGGAGGATACGGCCGTCGCATGCGGGAGGGTGCATGACTGTCAAACCAGAAGCACCGATCATCGCCTTCGCATCGCCGGAGGAATGGCAGGCATGGCTTGACGAACACCAGGACGACCAGAATGGGGTCTGGATCAAGCTCGCCAAGACTGGCTCGAATATCGCGAGCGTGACGCGAGGTGAAGCACTGGATGTCGCACTCTGTTACGGCTGGATCGACGGCCAGGCTCGCTCGTTCGACGATCAGTACTGGCTCCAGCGATACACGCCGCGTCGACCGCGAAGCAAGTGGTCACAGATCAACACCCGCAAGGTTGAGGAATTGATCGCTGCCAAACGGATGCAGCCCGCTGGATTTCGCGAGATCGAACGTGCCAGGAAAGATGGACGGTGGGATGCCGCCTACGCCCCACCCAGCACTGCAACCGTGCCAGACGATTTGCAGGCAGCGCTGGACGCGAATCCGACGGCGGCAGCGTTCTTTGAAACGCTCAACAGCCAGAATCGCTACGCGATCCTCCACCGGATTCATGACGCCAAGCGGCTAGAAACCCGCGCCCGGCGCATCGCAAAGTTCGTCGAAATACTCAGCGAGCATCAGAAGATTCACCCATAGCGGCAATGCGGCAGATACGGAGATCGCCCCCCATGTCCCAACGGCCAATGCCCAGCGCGTCACTGACGATTGAGCCGCCCGCTCCAACGCGGCGCATCCCCTTAGATCCTGGATCATTGGACACGTTCGCACGCGTCATCCGCGAGCGACGTTCCGTTCGCCGCTTTCGCGACGAGCCAATTGATGGTGCGATTGTCCAGCGCGTGCTGGAAGCGGGACTCTGGGCACCGTCACCACACGGCACCCAGCCGTGGCGCTTTGTCGTCATCACGCAGCGCGCCAATCGTGAGCATCTCGCTGACTCGATGGCGGTGAGTTGGCGGGACAATCTGGAGATGGACAACGAGCCGCCCGAGATGATTGAAGGACGACTCGCCGGATCGCGCAGGCGGTTACTTGAAGCGCCGGTCCTGATTATCGTCTGTCTGTACACGGCGGATTCAGACCGGTATCCCGATCCGGCCCGTGCCGAAGCGGAACGAACGATGGCGGTTCAGAGCCTCGGCGCGTGCGTTGAGAACATGCTGCTGATGGCATATGCCAGCGGCATCGACGCAGGATGGATGTGTGCGCCGCTCTTTTGTCCGGAGATCGTCGTCGACGCGCTCGACCTCGGTTCAGCGCTCACGCCACACGGCCTGATCGCGATGGGGCACGCTGCTGCCGACCCAAAGCGTCGCCAACGTCGATCGCTCGACACGCTCATCGTCTGGGACGATCGTCACTGACCAAACTGGCGTTGCGGGAACGAGAACGTGGGTGGCACACATCGTGATATTGCACATTGCGCTATAGATGACGTGAATGTCGGAATGAATGTCCAATCGCAACGACAGGATGACAACGCTATGAACCTCATGACCGATCATCCGAACCGCGCGGTTGCTGTCGCGCTCCTGGCATTGCTCGTCATGGCATTCGCGGAGATCCCGGTTCTGCTGTTCTAACCAGTTACCGCTTGCGTTCGCTGCGCACGTCATCGCCGCCCGTCAATGCGGACAGAATCGACTGCCAGAATCCCTCGCGATTGTCTGGTGAGCGCTGTGTACCCGCCTGTCTCAACAGTTCGTCCCGGTGAGCGTCGGCACCCATCGTATCGAGTCCGGTGAACTCGAAACCGGTGACATCCATCTCGTCGGCGTTCACCTCACTCATCAGATGCTGCTCGATGACTTCGAACGCCATCCGCTCGCCGGGTGAAAGCGACTGAGTGAATTCAGCCAGTTTGCGCGCCAGAGAATCAATATCCTGATCCGAGACTCGCCTTTCGGTCGTGTTCATCGTGCGCCTCCCATGCTATTCCTCGATGCCGGGGCAACAATCCTCGACAAATGCGATGCAAACGGCCAATCGCCGCCTCTTCTGTTATCAGCATCACATAGGTTTGGTTCAGTACACCACTGTACCAGCGAACTGTAAACGGGACGACAAGGACGGTTGACTGTCGATCCGGATGGTCGATGTGAAAGTCATGTTTCGCGCGCACACTCGATAAGCAGACGGCGCAACAAAAGCCGTGCCAGTTCCAGTCCGTATGGTTGAAGGACAAAGCGTGCCGGAGCGACCGGCAAGGACGATCGCTCCGGCGAGGAGAAGAGGAGGAGAGACTCCTACTCTATACAACGCATGACGAACGCCACAGTTGCGGATGTCTACCAGAGGTGTAGGATGACAAGGAAAGCGCTGGCAGACGTGGAATCTCTCCTCCTCACACGTCCGTCAGCGCTTTCGTTTCGTTGTACGCCTGCCAGCATGGAAGTGGATGCCTGTTGACCAGTCAGCATCCAACCCTGTCCTAACGGTTAAGCCAGTATAACTCTCCGGTTCTTTCAGCGAAACGCACCCGTTCCGGCACCAACATGATGGGACATTACACCCCGTTCCATGCATCAAGGAGCAGCATCGCTGCGGGCAGAAGCGAAAACAGACTCGACCAGCGCGCCATCTCCCGCAACCGCACGTAGCCGAGCCAGCCCAGCAGGGCGGGGCCGAGTAACGCACCGATCGACGTAAACGTCGCTGCAATTGCCGCCGCCACAAGCGCGATCCAGGGATTGAGATCGACTGATTGAGCGATGACCACCGCGACTGCGCCGGGAGTCGCAAGCCAGCCAATGCCCCAGAGGATCGCGAGCCATTCGGGGCTGTCGTCGTCGATGCTCGGCGTGTATGGATCGCGCTGAACGAAGACGCTCACGGCGCTGACGGCAATGATCGCCACCGTGGCGAACTGCCAACTCGGGAGACTGGTATCGAGGACGTCCAGAAACCTGCTAGCGATCAAGGCGACGGCAACAAGCACCATCGTCGCCAGGAACCACCAGACACGGCCCAGCCGCAGACTTGCCGACCGACCACCGAATCCGGTCGCGACCATCGCCGCGCCTAGCGGGTTAAGGACAAGGATCAGCGCCAATGGTGCCATTAGCCGATCGGCCACCCGCATGTCATGTTCTGGATCAACGAGAGCCGGAGGTTCGGATCGGTTGTCGCCGTTGAGCGGCTCGGGTTCCCGTCGGGCATCACCCTCGATCGCATCGGCGGTGTAGATCAGGCCGGATATCGCGTGCTGCTGGTCATCCATCCGGGTGACACCATCGGTAAACCATGCTCCTGCCTCGATCGATGGGGCATCGGCTGGCTCCTGACGTTCGACGAGGATACTCGCGCCACAGGCGGAGCGGTCGCGAATCTCATCTCGCAAATCCGCCATTCGTGGGTCAATGGCCGCAAGCCGCCACAGGGCGGGGCTGCCCTCGACCCACGTCCCAAATGCTGCGCCGCGTGCCTCGCCGCCACGCCAATCGACGAACCACTGGCCGATGCGGGATTCGGTTTGCGCTTCCCAGCGAATCGTCGCCGACAACCGCGCCGCATTACCGCGCGCGTAGCCGATATGATCCTTCGAGAGCCCCCACTCTGCCATCTCACCGAGCGCGTAGGCTGACCAATGATCGCGGCGTGGCGGCAGCCGGACGCCTGCCTCCTGATCACGGCGTAGGACGATGTCGTCGAGCGCCACCCACGCCGCCGTGTCAAACCCCTCGCCAGGCATCGCTTCGTGGAGCAGTGCCAACGCCCAGTTCGCCTCGCCGGGGAAAAAGGCTGACTCGGTTACCGTGTCGGGTTGTTCAGTCTCGACATCCCAATAGGCGTTGAAGCTACCATCGTCGTGCTGCATCGCCACCATGAATCGTCCCAGTTCCCGCATCGTTTCGTCGTATCGCTCGTCGCTTGTCAATAAGCGCCGCTCACTGAGTGCGACGAGCATCAAAGCCGACGCACCGAGCGGAGCCGATTCCTCATCAGCAAGCGCCGCCCAGTCATCGTGGCGAACCAGCCGGTCGAACATCCAGTCGGTGCCGAGATCAGCCTCGTCCAGCAGGTCGGTGGCGTTCGCCTTTCCAACCGCCTGATACAGCGACGCGGTCACACCAGCATGACGGACGATGTTGTAGTCCGGCGAGATCGTCCCGGTGTCACGGTTGTACTCGTAGGTGTAGCGCCCATCTGGCGACTGGTTCCGGGCGATCCAGCGTGCTGCCTCGGCTGCGGCGTCGCGCATCTCCGCTGGACTGGCATTTCCGCACGCTTCTGGCGGGACAATCGCGAGTCGCACCACGGTCAGGACGAGAATCCAGAACACAACTGGCACCAGGACCGCTCGAACGATCATCACCCCTACTTCCATGACCCGTGTCGTGAGATCGTCGCACGGACAGCAACGTTTCGCAATTGAACCGAATCACGGACAAATTGACTGTACGTTCAGTGTTCGTCGTTGGAATTCGCCGCTAGGATTGACCTCGGGGGTAAACGAACCGACCGGGGAGGGACATTCTGCGCGTTCAGCGAACCATTCTATTGGCGTGTATCGTGCTGTCCGGTGTCGTTGGTGCTATGTGTCAATCAACGATGGCTGCCGAGGAACAGCAGCAGGTGTCTCCCCGTGAGATGCTCGGCTGGCCCCGAGCGACCGATGCCCGCCACGCGCTCCGACTCCCACTCGGGGCATTCGACGGACACATCGCCGCCGATGTTCATCTCGTCCGCGAAACGTCCAGCGTCGCGATCTACGACCCAGACTCCAACCGTGTCTACAGTGGCGGTGAAGCCGGTCCGGTGGCTGGAGCAAGCCTGTCCAAGGTGCTGATGGCGATCATCGCCCTTCAGGATGTCGAACGGCGCAACGACACCGACTCCGACACCGACTCAGACTCCGACTCCGACACCGACGACGAGGCTGGAGCCACCCGCGAATCCCTGTAGCCAACGCTCGTCTACTCCGACAACGCGGTCGCGAACGAGATCTGGGAGCAGATCGGTGGCCAGGAGGCGTTCCGGGACTTCGCAGAAACCTACGATTTACCCGGATTCCGCGCACCAGACCCGTGGGACTGGGGCCAGGTCTCAGCGACCGCCCGTGACTGGGCGATCCTTTTCGCGATGCTCGGCAGTGGTCAGCTACTCGACAACGACAACACATCGGCCATGCTGGCGATGATGGGTGACGTCATCGAAGAGCATCGCTGGGGCGTACTCACTCGCCGTAACGACAGCGTCAGCTACGGCAAGAACGGGTGGTACATGGACGAGGACGAGTCCTATATCTGGCGCGTCAACAGCGCCGGGTTCGTCTCGATCGAAGAATCAGACGATGCTGTGACACCGCGCATCGTCGTCGTCCTCACTCGGTACCCGGGCGAGATCGGTCTTTCCTACGGTGTCGATCTTGCAACCCGCATCACGGGCGAAGTCGTCGCCTGCACACACATCCAACATACGCGCACAACCCGGATCGCTCGTGCAACAGGCTGCACGAGCGCGAGCGAATCGGCGATGCTCATGGACCGTGTCCGGCGGATCTGGTAATCGCTGACGACCCCTACCAGGGCATCGCGTTTGACAATGGTTCGATCTCGTCAGGGATCAATTCAGGATGGCTGAGAAGCGTGTCAGCGGCACGTACCGCGAATATCGGAGCGATGTCGCGAACACGATAGCCGGGGGCGACCGTGCCATCAGGGACGTTGAGCGTTTCCCAGAGGGCGCCACGCACGTTCGGGTCATCAGCGTCAACCGACAATTGAGCCGCCGTCAGGAATCGCAGGCTACGCCGAATCGGCTCGCGATACCGCTCGTCACTGGTGCGGCGAAAAAGGGTGGCCCAGATGATGATCGAGACCGCGGAACCGCTTGTCGCCAGCGCAAAGCTCCCATGGTTGCCTGACACGAGCGGGGCGTAGGGGAAACCACCATCGAGATGCTGCTGTGACAGGAACCAGTCCCCGGCCCGAATCGCGGCGTCCATGAACCTCTGCTCACCGGTCAGGTCGTGGGCAGTCAGCATCGGGTATCCCCACCACCAGCTGGCCCGAATATGCAGCCGACCGGTATCACGATGCCACGGTGGATACACCACCCAGGTTCCCGCCGGGTCCTCGTCACGCAACGCCCGGTCGGCCATTGCCAGGAAGACGTCTCGATAGCGCGGATCGCCAGTCAGGTCGCTCAACGTCGCTAATGCAGCGTCGTCAAGGGCGATGCGGCCAGGTAATACGTTATCGGGGTCGATGATGAACGACCGATTGTTGACATGGTAATGATCGGCGATAAGCCCTTCGGCTGGATTGAACCCACCGATTGCAAAATCAGCTGCACGCCTTGCCTGGGCGATCCACTCCTGATCACCAGTTGCCTCAGCCAGATCGTACAGCCCCGGCAACGTCTCGAACGCCGTCTGGTTGTTGACGGTGACGTTGTCACCCTCGTAGGCAAGCAGGAGTCCGTCGTTCGGGTCCGACGGATCAGTCACGATGTTGCGAAGGACATACTCTCCCATTGCTCGCGCGGCGTCGAGGTAAGTCGTATCCGCGCTGTGCCTGTGCGCGATCAGCAC
>JBGSWU010000506.1:0-12395 GCA_041751795.1 Thermomicrobiales bacterium | reverse complement strand
GGGCGCGAAGCCGACTCCGGGACCGGCTCGATGCGATCATCGCCCACGAGTACACCGAGGCGGCGACCGGCGACCACCGGCTCGCGGTGAATCGATCGGCCGACACCGAGTTGCCGATCCGCGACGAGGCCCGTCGACTGCTGCGAACGATCGCCAAGGGAGGGGCTTCGAGGTGATCCATAACCTGACCATCGGGCATCTGGACCCCGCGGCCATCGCCGAGCGAAGGGCCGTCGGACGTTGTGATCGCAGCGTTTGAATCGTCAGCGCAACGAGGAGGATCGCGGCGCTGCCGACGAACAGGCGGTGAAGCCCATGTGCATCTGCGGTTATCAACCCGGACGCACCGGAGGAATCACACAGCGGCCAGCCGTCGCAGGTTGTCGAGTTGTCGGCAGCAGTCAGGAACGCTCCTGACACGAGGACGCCGAAGATGGCCGCGACCGACCAGCCAACGAGCGCCCGGTACATGCCGGTCGAATGCACAAATGACGATACTGATGTCGCTCGGAACTGATGCACTATCGGGAGTGTGATGAGATAGAGCGCCAGCGCCAGGAGTAATGCAGTTCCAGCGAGGTGGATGGCCGCGCCCCACGCAGCGGCAGTGGTACCGCTTGGGAGTAGCACCGCGACGACTTGAACGCAGATCAACGCGAGCGCCACCATCGCTGCGCGCATGACACGATGGTCATCACGTAGCCGGAACCATGACAACCCGACCAGCGCAATCGTCATGAGGCCAGTCAGTCCGGCAACTGCGAGGTGAAGCTGGCTCAGCGATCCAGAGCTGGTTGTCAGGTGTGTCCAGCCAGAGCAATATCCCCAACCGGCGCACGAGCCCGTTCCGGATTCCTGAAGGTCGGCGCCGGCAACGACGATCAGCACAAACGCCAGAATGGCCACAGCAATCGATAGCCGCGACACACTCGTTCGTGCCAAGGATTGCGACACCGTGTTTCCCCCTGATAGTTTCGACCGAACAGACGACGGATGCTGTGCTTCGGTGCCCCAAAGGAAGTGTAACCCCGCCGCCGCTTTGGGCCAACAGGAAGGATGCAAAAAGCGCCGAGCCACAGGCTCGACGCTTTTCATTGATGGTCTTCTTGTGCGGAATCGCGTGACTCAGGCCACGCTGGTCTTGAGCATCGGCTCGATTTTGGCGAGTGACTGTCGGTCGTGGGCAGCAAGATCCTCGATAAACGACTGGATGGTCACCTTACCATTAGGTCCATCGTGCTCAGCAGCCCACGCCGCATCCGATAGCTCCCGGATCAGCGCGAGGATCGCTTCGCGGGCGGTACCAAACTCGGACAACACTGAGCGAATGCTGATGCCTGGTGTACTTGGGGCAATGTCGGGCATTGTGCCAGAGAGCGCGCCTTCGCCGAGTGTCATCAGCTTTAACTGTTGTGACGCCTGCATCTCGTGGTCGCGCATCTCGAGAATCAGGTCACGCAGCGACGTGCCGCCAGATGCCTGGGTGGTCTGCGCGTCCGGCAGTGGCCGGATGGCGAGATTGAGATTGCGATACGTCGCGATCAGGCTGTCGATCAGGTCCGAGTTCGCCACAGAACCCTCCTCATTCGGTTTCCCCGGTCAAGTCGGCAGCCCACCCACGATATTGGTGAGCCGCAACGATCATCATCACGGCACAGGATACCCCAAGTCTTCGTTTCCCTCATCATCTATGGGAATGTTCGACCTGGCGACCACTGAGCCGCAGTGTGCCTATGGTACGATACCGACGCGCTGGCGTCTGCGTTTTTCGCTTGCCAGTTGTTCCGTGACGATCATTGGCTCGCACGAAGGAGCAAGGAATCGGATGTCGGCCCGTCGGCGCACGCCTCTTCGCTGTCCAGTTTGCCAGTCCCGCCTTGAGCACGAGCAGATCTCGCAACTCGGTGCGGTGACCGCCAACATTCCCTGGGAGCTGCATGCAGGGCATTGCCCTGAGCATGGCTGGTTTCAGGCCGAGGTGGTCTCACGCCCGCCGCGCGAGATTTTTCCGGTTACCCGTCCAGGTGGTGTCGCAAGAACGTTCACGATCGACGGTACCCCCGCATTCGCATTTCCAACCGTTTGGAATTCACAGGCGACAGTTCGGACAGTTGACCCGTATGATGCCGAGTACTGGGCGATTGACTGGTCGCGTCTTCCCGAGGGGACGATTTCGTTCTAAACTCGGTTCGCATCGCGCCAGGCTGATTTCTGGTGCGGACAGACGACGCCGTCTGACCATCGCGAACGTGTCGAGGGGCGAAAGATCGTGAGCGTCGAGGACCCAAGGCGAAATGCCACCGATAACCTACGTGGCCGTCCTTCGCTGACCCCCGTCTCATTGCTGATCGTCCTGCTGATCTTCTACCTCATCATCCAGGTTCAGATCATTGTCGTGCTCGTCCTGTTCGCGATTCTGTTTGCGACCGTCATCGAGCGACCTGTGCTCAAACTTGAATCGCGTGGCTGGCCTCGTGCGGCGGGCATTCTGACGGTGTATGCCGTCATTCTGCTTGGTGTCACGGCAATCGGCGTCGTTTTCGTTCCGCTGATCACATCCGAAGCCAGAGCCTTCACGAACGAAGCCCCGACGTTGATCGAGGATATCGCGGAAGACTGGCGGACCAGCGACAACCAGTTCCTTGCGAGAACTGGCTACCGTTACCTCACGCAACTCAAGTTCCGGCTTGAGAATCCGCCGCCGCCGACGGGTGATACTGCCGTTGGCGTTGCTACAGGCGTTGGTACCGGACTGTTTGGTCTTGTAGCGACGTTCGTCATCGGGTTCTACTACCTGATGGAAAAGCAATTCTTCAAGCGGCTCCTGCTCCAGCAACTCCAGCCTGAATCCCAGGAGCGGGTTAATCAGATCTGGAACAACGTCGAGCTGAAGGTTGGCCAATGGCTGCGCGGCCAGCTGCTGTTGTGTCTCATCATCGGTGTTGCGGCAGGGATCGGTTATGGGGCCCTCTCCCTGCGTTTCTGGCTGCTGCTGGCCGTGTTTGCCGGAATCACCGAACTGATCCCGATCATCGGCCCGTGGATCGGTGGAGTACCTGCTTTTATCATCGCGCTGCTCGACTCGTGGGAAAAGGCGATCATCGTCGCCATCTTTCTCATCGTCCTTCAGTTTGTCGAAAACAGCATCCTCGTTCCGAGAATAATGAGGGGCGCGATTGGTCTGTCTCCGTTGACCGTCTTCCTGGCGGTTCTCATTGGTGGGCAGTACATCGGCCCGCTTGGTGCATTGCTCGCCATTCCGTTCGCGGCGGCAATCCAGGTCATCATCGTCGATGCGATGCGCACACGCCAGCAACGCTTTGAGTTAGCGGCGCTCCAGTCTTCCGGTCGCACAATATCAACGCCCGGGGCTGCACCCTGGCGCTCGATTCTGACGCAGTTTCTTGGAGAACACGGCGAGCATCCCCCGTCGGAGGTAGATCGCCCTCGTGATGCAGCCAAAGATGACTTGACACCTGATGATCCTCCCAGAACCGATGAACGATGATCGTCCGCCCGACAACGTAATCGCTCGATTGAGATACTACAGGTGATCCATGCCCGAATTACCCGAAGTTGAAGCTGCCCGGAGAGGAATTGCGGAACAGCTAACTGGTCAGCCGATCGCACGGTATGACTTGGTGTTGCCTAAGTTGATTGTCGCTCCGGATGGGTTGGGAATCGACGCACTTACAGGCCGTGCGATTGAACAGACGGAACGGCACGGCAAGTACCTGACGTTACGGTTCGGTGACCTCTCAGCCGTTATCCACCTCAAACTCGCGGGTCAGATCGTCGCTCGTGGTGAACGAATCCGAGGGTTTGCCGCTGGCCATCCGGTCCCGGCGTACGATGCGCCATTGCCGCATAAGTCGACGCACCTGACATTGACGTTCGAGAATGAGGCGACGCTGTATCTGACCGACATTCGCCACTGGGCGCGTGTCCACCTGATGCCGACTGACGACCTGCCTACGTACTTCGGTCCGATTCGACTCGGTCCGGATGCGATTGGGCCGGACTTCACGCGGGAAACGTTTCATGACCGAATTCGCCTGCGTACATCGGCGCGTCTCAAGCCGCTCCTCCTGGATCAAAGCTTTATTGCCGGGTTAGGGAACATCTACGTCGATGAGTCGTTGCACCGTGCCCGACTGCATCCCGAGCGTTTTGCGCGAACGCTGACCGACGACGAGGTTGACCGGCTCTACGATGCCATCGTCGAGATTCTTACCATCGCCGTCCCAATTGGTGGAGCGAGTATTCTCAACGGCAAGGCATCACCGGATCATGGCGCGTTCCCATTCATTCATGGACGCCAGGGCGCTCCCTGCCTGCTGTGTGGCGGAGCGATCGTCAAGACACGGGTGAATGATCGGGGAACCTATTTGTGCCTGGCTTGTCAGGTTGAATAGCCGGATGGGCCGATGATGCGGTTTACGTTGGGGAAGACCAACTGCCTGGCCATGTAACCCTGAATCGCAGCAAAGGATCTCCTGGCCTTGCCACCGGCTTGACTCGGCAAGGTCGCGTCGTGTGGCTGATCGACGCGCCCTTGTGCCAACGCGGAGAGATCCTTCACTGCGGTGCAGGATGACAAAGCAACAGGTTCGTTCCTGCTCGGAGTGTCCCGGTGATCGGCTATGGAGATTGATGGTTGATCGATTTCCAGTGTCTGAGAACATCGTCGCTGACGCGACATCGGTTTGCGCTGTGAAGTCGAGTCGGACAATCAGGCTCCCCACACCGCGCGATAAACCCGCAACCAGTTGCCGCCGAGGATCTTGCGCGTGTCGTCCTTGCTGAAGCCGCGTTCAAGGAGCCGGGCAGTCAGGTTCTGCATGGTTTGTGGCGTCTCAATGCCCTGCGGGTAGTGGTACGGCGGCGGCGGATAGCTCTCCGGCTTCCACTGACCGCTGTTGATCGCATTGGCATAGATCCGGGACGCCGTTGCGTCATCAGCAACGCCGGCTTGCCCACTGAAGTAGTCGATACCGAGCGCGACATGATCGATGCCGACGAGGTCGGCGACGTAGTCGATGTGGTCGATGAACTGGTTGAGCGTTGGGTGCGTCGCATCGCTTACGAACGCTGGGAACCCGACCGCACCGACCAGGCCGCCTGTCGCGGCGACGGCCCTGATCTGGTCGTCGGTAACCGATCGAGCCGAGGGGACGAGCGCCTTGACGTTGGCGTGTGAGAAGACAACCGGCGCAGTCGATCGATCGATGGCTTCCAACGTCGTCCGGTAGCCAGTATGTGAGCAATCGACGATGATCCGTGCCTCATTCAGTCTCGCAATGAGGTCGACGCCGAAATGACTGAGTCCAGCGTCCGTTCTCTCTTCACATCCGTCGCCGACCCGATTCTTAACGTTATAGGCGAGTTGGATGATGCCGACTCCGAGTTGCTTGTAGATCGCGACGAGGTCGAGATCGTCCTCAATCGGCGCCGTTCCCTGCAGGTGATAAATGATGCCGAATCGTCCGTCCTGCTTGACTGTTTCGATGTCAGCGGCTGACCTAACGAGGTGCAGCCGGTCATCCTGCTCGATCATCCGGTTCCAACGGGCGAGGTTCCGGATCGTGCCTCCCGCACCATCGAATCCGCCGACGGTCGGCGCAGCCGCAGTCACGCCACCCTCGATCCACCAGTCAACGAAGTGAGGGTGCGTGTTCAACAATGGACAGGTTGCGTCGATCACAATCGCATCGCGATGAACGCGTTCACGATCGAGCGTTGTGGCGGGGTCCACCAGCCCTGTCGCCATATCAGTCACGCCCTGCCTCCTAGTCAGGCACGATACCTACCGCTTGCATGAACCGGTACTTGTGCCAGATTGGATCGCTGTGCGGGCGACCAACCCCGGCGGTTGCGTCGATCTTTACGACGAGGATGTGCGGGCCGGGAGAGTCGAGTGCTCGCCGGACATCGGCCTCGAACGTGGCTTCGTCGTCGGGCGTGGTGACGTTCATGATGCCGCAACCGCGCGCGACAGCCGCCAGATCGCAGGTGTTGCCGGTTGCAAGGGGTTGGCCGCCGGTCAACTGCCATTGTTCGTTGTCCCAGATGACAATCGTCAGGTTCTCGGTTGCTTCGCGGCCAACGGTCGCGAGTGCACCGAGATTCATCAGCACCGATCCTTCGCCTTCGAGGACGACGACTGGGCGTTCCGGCTGCGCCAGCGCGAGGCCATGACCGATCGGGACGCCGAGTCCCATGCTGCCGATCATGTAAAAGTTCTCCGGGCGGTCGCCGGCTGTCTGAAGGTCGAAACCGGCGTTGCCGATACCGGCCACGATCAACGCATCATCAGCAGCCGCGACGACGCGGCGTGTTAGTGAGAGCCGGTCCAGCCGGCGTCGATCAGGCTGTACGACTGCCACTCTTGCCTCCTGATAACTGCGTCGTGATTGTCAGCGCCACTGGCTTGCGTGACACGAATGCGTGCCGCATTCCGCGCTCGGCGACGAATGAGACCTCGTCAGGTTGGACGAGATCGAAAACCTGAATATCGAGTGCGTTGAGGATACTGGTCGTTGCTTTCCCACCGGGAATCTGGACGATGTTGTGTTCGAAGTAGCTGCCACGCTGCGACAGCAGAACAACGAACGGAATCTGGTACGGCAGCGCCAGCGACCCGAACGCGTTGATCGTGTTGCCAAGTCCGGATGCCTGGAGCAGCAGCGCACCGCGAATTCCGCCGAGGTAGGCGCCGGTCAGCAGACCGATTCCTTCCTCTTCCCGCGTTAGTGTTACGACCCGAAAAAACGAATCGTTTTCCATTGCGCTGATGATCGGCGCGAGGACGGTATCGGCCACATGCGCGATCATCCGGATATTGTTCGCTTTGAAGGCGTCGATGATGTCGATATGCCACTGAACGTCGGTCATTCACAACCCTCTTATTGCATTGTCGATCGGAAATTGGATTGATTCAGGAGATCCGGTTCCCGATCCTTCGTTTTACGCCACCTGATCCTTGACGAGCGTTCCAAGAATCTCAATGCCTTTGGTGATCTGCGCTTCATCGGCAAAGGAATACGAGAGCCGGAGTTGATTGTCACCTTCGCCGTGGTGATAGGTGGCTGCACCCGGAAGGAACTCGACGTTGTGTTCCCGAGCGGCAGGGAGTAGGGCCGAGACACTTGCACCTTCCGGCAACGTGAGCCAGATGAAGAATCCACCCTCTGGGGTCGTCCATGAGGTTCCATCTGGCATGTGCGCTTCGAGTCCCGCCAGCATTGCGTCGCGTCGCTTGAGGTACAGCGAACGGAGTTCGCCGATGTGCTCGACGAGGGTTCCGGACGAGCAGAATTCGGCAGCGACGTGTCCAGCGAATGGGCTGGTGCCACCCTCGTGCTTGAGTCCTGCCAACCGGCTGATGACTTCCGCTTCGGCGACGCACCAGCCGAGCCGCATTCCAGCCGCCATGATCTTGGAGAATGTTCCGAGGTACATCACGAGCCCCTCGGTGTCGAGCGAATAGATCGTCGGCAGCGTCGAACCCGCGTAGCGCAGGTCGAAGTAGGCGTCATCCTCGACGATGGGGAGCGCGTATTCACGAGCCAACGCCGCAATCCGCTGTCGTCGATCGAGCGTCGTTGTCACGCCGGTCGGATTCTGGAAGTTGGGGATGAAATAGAGGAACTTGGCGCGCTTGCCCTCATCCTTCAGCCGTTTTAGTTGGCTCTCCAACGCATCGACAACTAATCCGTCGGCGTCGTTCGGGACCGATCGAACCTCTGCTCCAGCAGCCTTGAAGTTGTGGACGGCACCTGACCATGTCGGCGCTTCTGACAGGACGATGTCGCCTGGATCGACGAGCAGGTCGATGATTAACGCCAGGGCCCGCGATGCGCCGTTGGTGATCAGGATGTTCTCGGCAGTGGCGTCAATGCCCTGGTCGCGGCCGAGTTTCGCTCCCAATTCCTCAATCAGACCCGGATAGCCGCGTGCCGACCCATATTGCAGCGCCCACTCGCCGTCCCGCTCGAGTGCAACGCGGGTTGATTCGATGATGTCTCCTTTTGGGAGACTGGCTGGGTCGGGGAATCCTGCCAGAAACGAGATCCGAGATGCAGAATCGCGCGGATTGCCGAGTCTCGGCAGGCCGCTGCGCTGTGCGCGTTCTGAGAGCAGTGATGGAATCGTCTTTGCCACGGTATCTGCCATGAGGGGTCCAGGTCCTTTCAGTATCTCCGCGCTCAAGAGAGCGATGTGCTGGCATTGTAACCGCCGCCTGCCCGCCTGCGAATTGCGATGTTCTACGTATGTGGTGGCTGAAACGTGGTCGGTATACTTGGAGCGGCGCCTGGTTCGCGCCCAACCGTTGCAACTGCCAGGACAGGGGATATTCGAGCGTGGCGATTCCAGAGGATGAGATTTACGACATTACTGTCATCGGCGGCGGGCCCGTTGGCTTGTTTGCCGCGTTCTATGCCGGCCTGCGTGGCGCACGAACGAAGATTATCGAGGCGCTTGAGGAACTCGGTGGGGCACTGACCGCGATCTATCCCGAAAAGTACATCTACGACATTGCCGGCTTCCCGAAAGTTCTCGCAAAAGACTACGTCGAGAGTGCCGTAGAGCAGGCGATGTCGATGAATCCGACCGTCTGCCTCAAGACTGAGGTAACGACGTTCAATCGCGATGAAGAATCGGGCATCTTCATGCTCGGGACCGCGACCGGTGACACGCATTACAGCCGGACGATCATCATGAGCGCGGGGATTGGTGCCTTCGAGCCGAAGAAGATCGATGTCGAAGGCATCGAGAAATTCGAGGGCGGAAACGGCGTCCACTACTTTGCGAAGCGGACCGAGGACTTCCGTGACAAGCACGTCGTTATCGTGGGCGGCGGTGACTCTGCCGTCGACTGGGCGAATACGCTTCAGCCGATTGCAAAGTCGGTTCGTGTTGTCCACCGCTCGAAGTTCCGCGCACACGAGCACGCGATCCAGCAGATGGTCGAGGGCGGCGTCGATCTCCACTATCCCGACTATGGCGTCAACGCGGTTCATGGGGATGGTCGCCTATCTGGAGTGACCTTCTGTCACCTGAAAGAGGGCCACGAGCAGACCGTCGATTGCGACGAGTTAATTGTGGCGATTGGCTTCGTTGCCGACCTCGGACCGCTCAAGACGTGGGGATTCGAGATTCAGCGCAACACGATCGTCGTTGACCCGATCACGATGGCGACGAACGTGCCGGGCGTCTTCGGGTGTGGTGATATCGTCACGTACCCAGCCAAGTTCAAGTTGATCGCGACCGGTGCTGCCGAGGCCGTGACCGCCGTCAACCACTGTGTGACGATCTACGACCCCGGTGCGCGGCTCGATGCGGGCCACTCGACCAACATCATGGAAAAGCGCGAAAAGGCAGCATCGTAGAGGGTTGGTATCCGGCATTCCAATTCCGTCCTGACGTGAAGATGGTGGGACCTGGCGATGAGCGATTCGATCAGCGTTGGCGGCGGCGGCTTCATGTATTCACCGGTCGAAGGCTGGGGCAGTGGCCCAACCGGGCACGAACTGGGTCTCGTGTCTGCCGTCGTGACCGATTCAAAGGATCGTGTCTACATTTTTAACCGCGCGCCTGAGACAGCCGTGCTCATCTTCGATCGCGACGGTAACTTCCTGGATTCTTGGGGGGAGGACATCTTCGTCTCTCCACACTCGATCTGGATTGATGCTGATGACCTCCTCTACTTGACAGACACTGGAGATCACACGTTACGACGCTGCACGACCGACGGCAGTGTGCAGCAGACATGGGGGATACCAGGCAGGACGGGTGCACCCGGTGCGCCGTTCAATCGCCCGACCTGGGCGATGACCGCACCATCGGGGGCGCTCTATGTCACCGATGGCTACGGTCAGTCGAGGGTGCATAAGTTTGCGCAGTCAGGTGATCTGCTCCTTTCGTGGGGCGAGGAGGGATCAGGGCCGGGGCAGTTCAAATTGCCGCACGCCGTGTGGGTCGATCGGAATGAACGTGTTTATGTCGTCGATCGCGAAAACAACCGTATCCAGATCTTCGACAGCGAGGGTGTCTACCTGGACGAATGGCGTGGTTTCCAGCGCCCACAGGGCATCTTTGTCGATGCGAACGACATCGTCTATGTTGCCGAAGCGCGTCCAGGCGTCAAGATCCTGACCTTGAGCGGAGAAGTGCTGGCGGAGTGGGGCGACGCGGGAGATTTGCCCGGGCAGTTTCGACAGTTTCCTCATTCAATCTGGGCGGATTCGCATGGTGATCTCTATGTTGGCGAAGTCACGGGCCATGGACTGTTCCAGAAGTTCGCCAGAATCCATGCGTGACAACTTCGTTGCTTCCGCACTCGGGATGCGCGGCGGCCAGATATCGGATTCCCTCTCCAGCTGACACCTTCTCGGTCACGCTGTCTGCTCGCCGCTCAATATCCCAGCACCGACGTTCCTGCCCGACGCACTTCAGTCGCACCGCTGAGCAGGCCAGTTTCAGGATTGCGAGCGATCATCTGGACTGAGCCGGCAGATCCCCACGGGCCGACCACCACGATTTCGTGACCCAGCGCGCGAAGTCCGTCGGTGGTGGCTTCGCCGAAGCGTGATTCGAGTTTGACCTCTGGGTCGCCAACCGATAGCTGGTCGCCGATGATGAAGCGGGGGGCCTCGATCGCCGCTTGCGGGTCCATCCCGAAATCGAGCACGTTGATGAGCATCTGCAGATTCGTCTGGACCTGCCAGTGAGCGCCTGGTGTGCCACCGACGAGAATCGGTTGGCCATCTTTTTCAACGACGTAGTTATTCAGGGTATGAACTGGCTTCTTGCCAGGTGCAAGGCAGTTGGGATCGTCTTTGTCGAGAGTGAAGCCCAGTAATCGGCTGTTCATCAGCACACCGGTGTTCCCCATTGCCACTCCCGCTCCTGAAAAGAGCGAGTGGATATACGACACCATCGTGCCGTCGCCATCGGCCACGCACATATAGGTCGTGTCGGGGTGGGATGCTGGCGCGAGGCCATGCTGCCGGATGCCGTGCAGATCGATCCGTGCCGCCTTGCGGGCCGCATGTTCGTCGGAGAGCAGTTCATCGATCGGCATGCTGACGAAGTTTGGATCTCCGAGATGCTGGAAGCGATCCGCGAAGGCGAGCTTGAGGGCTTCGATCTGAAGGTGAACGACCTCCGGCGACCCTGCTCCGAGCCGTTGCAGATCGAATTGTTTAAGAATGTTTAGCGCCAGCAGGACGATGATCCCCTGCGAGACTGGCGGTTGCTCGTAGACCGTGTAGCCGCGGTAGTCGATTCGCACTGGCTCGTGATGGTCGGTCGTGTGGTTGGCGAAGTCGTCCGTTGAAAACAACCCCCCGTGCGACTGTGAGTACTCGACCAGTTCTCTCGCAAGTGTGCCGGTGTAGAAGTCGCTCGGGCCGTCCTGAGCGATCCTGCGCAGCGTCTTGGCCAGCAATGGCTGGCGGAACATTCCTCCGATCGATGGGACATCGCCATCTGGCAGCAGGGCGCGCGCAGTATCTGGGAACCGTTTCCATGTCGGAGCGTCGAGCGAGAGCATTCGGTGAAGGCGTGTGGTGACTGGAACTCCGTGCTCTGCGTACCAGATGGCAGGTTCCAGCAACTCGGCCAGCTGTTTCGTTCCAAATTGCTCGAGCGCCGTCGTCCAGCAATGGAGAGTTCCCGGTACCGTCGAGGTCAGTAGCCCATCTTCAGGGAATCCGCCAAGACCACGATAGTGATCGACGGTTGCCGCCTGTGGAGCGGCGCCGCTGCCATTGAGTGCGACGATTCGACCCGATCGTGCGTCATGGAAGAGCATGAAGGTGTCGCCGCCGAGATGCCCATTACGCGGCTCAACAACCATCAGCATCGCTGCCGCAGCAACGGCTGCGTCGATGGCGTTTCCTCCATCGCGGATGACCTCGATGGCCGTGTGACTGACAAATGGATGCACCGACGCTGCCATGCCACGTCGTGCCATGGTGAGATCGCGCGGAGGACCATCGGCTGCTGCCAGCAAATCGCCTTGCAACTCCCGTGTCATCACCTGTTCGCTACTGAGTCCAGTCATCGAGTGTCCCTCCATGTTCCCCATGCGGCGTCCGGTCCAAGTGTCGCAGAAGTGGCGTCGGCACACAGCAGACGCCACTTTCATGTCCTGGGGTCAGTAGGTGATCGTGAGAAATAGTTGGAGTTCGAGGACGCCGGTGTGGTTCACCGATACGACCGATGAGGATTGCGGTGCGTCGATGTCGTAGTCGACGAGAGCGATATCGAGGGAGCCGACGACGACGAGCATCCCGTCAGTTAGTTGCACATCGAGGGGGATGACAACCTCCTGGGAAACGCCATGCAGCGTCAGGGTTCCCTGTGCGTTGACGGTCGCCGCTTCACCG
>JBGSWU010000505.1:0-1706 GCA_041751795.1 Thermomicrobiales bacterium | reverse complement strand
GCACGTTCATTTCCGAACGCACTCACGAGGACGCGAGGCGCTGCCTCGTTGTTCGATGTTGCGGGTGGAAGGATATTGCCAACCGGTCCTTCGCCGAACTCCATCGCGATCTTCAACTCCACCAGGTCACGATGATTCATCGTTCTTACCTCTATCTGGACTACATTCAACGACTCACATCATCGCATGGGCGAGCGTGCATGAATTAGCAACAACAGAAACGGTAATGACGTGACGAGCATATTCCCAGACGGGGAACTGGACAACGCAGTCGAACTCGGTGCATTCGACGAGCGCTCGGTTCGAGTATGGGTCCGGTTCACCGGACGTAAAAGCGTCGATGCAATCCTTCGAACGCCCGGGCAACCAGATGTCGTCAAGACGATTCCGTTATCAGAATCATCCGACTGGACTGGTGTTCTCGTCCTGGAACGCGATCGACCGGCACCGGGAAGCCCGTTTACCGTCACTATTGACGAGCAGCACGTGCATGGACGATTTGCCCCGTCACCTGGCGAACCGGCAGCACTGACGTTTGGATTCGGCAGTTGCCACATGCCGTACGCCGAAGACGATGCGGTCGGCATCGTCGTCCGGGAATCCGACGCCGCGATCTATCCCGCGATCCAGCACGATCTCATGCGCGCCGGTGCAGACCTGCTGCTGCTTGCTGGGGATCAGGTCTACTCGGACGGCCTTGACTCATTCAGCGTTCGCGAGCGACCAGTCACTGATGATGACGACATCCTCCTGGGGCAATACCGGAGCAATTATCGCGGGTTCTACAACCAGACAGGCATGCGACAACTGCGGGAAGCGTTTCCAACGGTCAGTATCTGGGACGACCACGATATCTTCGACAATTGGGGATCGACGAGCGAGAAGACGCCATACGACCTGCGATTGTTCAACGCAGCCTGCCGTGCTTACGGTGAGTATCAACACTCCCGGAACCCGGGCGATCACCGCGACAAACCACCGTTTCACTGGGCCACCCGTTGGGGCGACATCGGAATCGTCGCGCTGGACCTGCGAGGTGCCCGTGACTACGAGCGAGGAACGATGCTTGGTGCCGAGCAGTGGGCGTGGTTGCAGGCATGGTTTCGTGGGGAAGAAGCACAATCGGTATCGACGGTGTTCGTCGTTTCCAGCGTGCCAGTCGCCCATACTGCCCGCTGGTTCACGCTGGGCTTCGACCTCGTGCCGAAGCGATTCGCCGAGTCAATCCGCGATCGTTGGAGTTCGTCCGGATTCATCGACAGTCGCGACGCACTTCTGGACGAACTCTTCTCGTGGCAATCGCGGAAATCAACCCGTCAGGTATTCATCCTGTCCGGCGACGTCCACTGTGCGAGCGCGTTCACGATCCGGCAGAGGACTGGAGATGGCGTCATCCATCAGGTCACCAGCAGCGCCTTCACAACGCCGCTCCCGCTGAAGCAGCGCGTATTCAATCGCACCGTCGTCCACGGCTCGAACCTCTTCGAGCGGAACTACCGCTTTCAGAATCACTTTCTGTCATTGACTCACAACTATGGGGGGGTTCGCGTCGAGCCAGTCGATAGTGGTGGCCACCGGGTCATCGTGGCAATCAGAGCGTGGGACCCCAAGCGGCGTGCGCTTCGAACAGCGCATCGCATGGTCGTTCAGGCTGACGCCCGCGTCCGGGCCGATTGACCTGGTGGCGGCAACATGTCCATCTTGCC
>JBGSWU010000504.1:0-3261 GCA_041751795.1 Thermomicrobiales bacterium | reverse complement strand
GACGCAGACTGAGCGGGCGCTGGCGTTTTTGATCGATGCCAGCACGCAACTGGCCGGGTCAATCGACTACGACGCGACATTGCGGACGGCGGTCGAGCTGGCTGTCCCAGAATTAGCCGATTTCTGCATGATCGACCTCGTCGCTGGTGAAACCGGTCACGTCATCGCTCGGGCCGTCGACTCGGAACGTGAACGGCTGCTCTATGAAGTTCGCCAGCACTACCCGTTCGACCCACAGGAAAGCGCGCCGTGGACGAACCTCGTCCGTGAGCAGGGGCCGATCCTTGCCCCGGAGGCCGACGCCGGACAGATCGCAGCGCTCGCACGCGACGAAGGACACGCGGAGTATCTGCGCCAGATCGCCGCGCGTTCGACCCTGTTTATCCCATTGCTGGCCGGGGACGAGATGATAGGCATCCTGTCGCTGGGGATGGCGGAATCGGGCCGTCGCTTCAGCTCCGCTGAACAAAGCCTCGCCGAAGAACTGGCCCGACGGGTGGCGACGTCGATTGCCAACGCCTCCGTGTATCGTGATGCTCAGTCGGCAGAAACGCGCTATCGAGGGCTGTTCGAGGGCGCAGCCGACGCGATTATCGTCGTTGATGGCGAGGGGCAGGTCATCGACGCAAACCCGGCCATGACGGGATTGACGGGCTACTCACGCGACGAGTTGTTGTCGTTCAAGGCTGGCGAAGGACAACTCACTGCAGCAGGACCAACCGTCGCCCGGCCCCGCTTCGAGCAGATCCGCCGGGATGGCGTCTTCCGTGGCGAGATGGAACTACGTCACAAGAACGGCTCGGTCGTCCCGGTCGAATCAGTGATCCGCTCCGTTGAATTGCCCGGTGGGGTCGCGTTCATCAACATGATGCGCGATATCTCCCGGCGGCGAGAACTCGAACGGATGCAGCGCGAGTTCACGGCGATCGTCACCCACGAGTTGAAGGGTCCGCTGACGTCTATCAAGGGCTTCAGTCAGATCATGCACCGGCAAGGGGCCTACAACGAGCGAGCGGTCGAGTCGATCATGCTCCAGACAACTCAGCTCGAACGCCTGGTCAATGACATGCTCGACGCTGCCCGGGCTGACGCCAGCCGGCTCGAGCTGGTCCGATCGAACGTTGATCTGATCAAACTCGCTCGGACTGCCGTTGAACAGGCCAGCGCCTCCGCACCGGATCACCAACTCAGCGTCGTCAGCGATGTGGCGGAAGTCACCGGTCAATGGGACCACGACAGGTTGGTTCAGATTCTCAGCAACCTGCTCTCGAACGCGATCAAGTACAGCCCGAATGGTGGCGACATCATCGTCATGATCGAACGAGAGGCGGACATTGCAAGGGTCACGGTCCAGGATCAGGGAATCGGCATCCCGCCGGAATCGCTGCCGCGACTCTTTGAGCGGTTCTTCCGGGTGGACGACGCAAATCGCAGCAGCATCAAAGGCCTCGGCCTCGGCCTCTACATCACTCGCTCGCTGATCGAGGCCCACGGCGGGCGAATCACCGTTCGCAGCGAGCACGGCCAGGGGAGCACGTTTACCTTCACGCTGCCGTGCTCCGTGAACGAGGCATGAGGCGACGACAGACCAGGATGCTCCAACGACGATTCCCCAGGTTGACCGACGCGTCGTCCTACGCTGTCGTCATCGTTCTCGCCATCGTCCTCGCGGCGTGCAGCGGACCCGATGTTCAGGAGCCAACGCCAGCATCAGAAGCGACGCCAGCGACGTCGCCAGCACCAGGAGATGTTCCTGCAACGACACCGTCACCCGACGCTCCGGTTGCACCCTCTCCGCCGCCGACGATCGTTCCATCACCAACGCCGTCGCCATCACCCACAGCGATGCCGACACCAACGCCGCCACCAGGTGGTTACGATTCGAACGTCGGCTCCGACGCCGAGACGTACACCTATCCTGCCGTCGCCGAGTTCTTTCCGGATGGTCTCGATTATCAGATGGCCAGCCACCAGTTGGCACAACGCCCCTGGTTTCCGACTGAGCCGACCCTCGTTCTTCCCAAGTATTATGCAGACTCGATTGATCGAGAACCGGCGTCAGGACCGTCACCCACAGAGGACGAACTGGTCGCCGGGTTGCGGTCGTTTCTCGAACGACGGTTCCCTAACGATCCAGAGCGCGTCGATGGCGCGCTGGCGCTGCTCACCGATGAGCGCATGCTGGCGACGGTGGACGATGCACGGCTCCGGATTGCCCTCGTCGCACTGACGGGAACGCTGGCGGAGCCAGTCATTGAACACGTCCTGAACGAGTTTCTTCTGCTGGAGTTTGCCGACCTCGACGGTGATCGACACGCCGAGTCAACGACCGTCGTCGATGCCAACGGCGTCCCAGTCCAGAAGGTACGCATCAGCAGTCGCCTCCAGCACGAGCATGTCCTGCTGCTGAGCGTCCTCCTCAGTCGCGAACTGATTCACGACGACGATTCCACCTCGCTCGATGAGGAACGGATCGCGGCGATGATCGCGCCGATCGTCCACATGCAGCAACTCCTCGTCGCCCCTGCGATCGTCGACGAACCGACCTTGCTCGCGCAGTACGCGAACACGATGACACTCGCTCGCCTCAGTCCGGCGCTGTCCAATCGGATGACCGTTCGCGACGTCGGCACAGTCCTGCCCGGCAGCGATCGGCCGGTGACATCGTTCATCGACCGTGTGGACAGCGACCTGGTCCAGCAGGGATTACCGGAATCGTCCGGCGCATCTCCGCTGTTGCGGACGCTGCTGGTCGCCCTGGCAGAGCGTGGTGCTGCGGTGCCGGAAGCACCGGCCTTCGACAGCGCGACGATCGACATCATCGAACGCAACCACGCGCCGCTCGGCCCCGTCGAACTCGTTGCAGTCGGCTGTATCATGCGACTCGACATCCCGATCTGTGCTCACCCACCGCAGGCGCAAGCCCCGGCGATCACAGGTCTGGCGTTGCTCGACATCGACGGAGAGCCATTGCGGTTCCTGAGCGCGGACGAGCACACCTACTTCGACGGCAATACGCTCATCCATGGGGCGCTCGTCGTCACCGGTGATCCGGACGACACCGTTGCTTCAGTAACACTGGATGTCGTGGAAAACGGCGACGTCATCGCGACTGGTGCACTCGCGACTGAACTACCCCAACGAGGATTCGGCAACGATCGAACGCTTCAGGTCGGCACTGGCGATCTGCTCTTCATGATCGCATCCAGCCAGTTCGCCGGGATCGACCGGGAGCAAGACGCAACTCTCAGCCTGCGCGTC
>JBGSWU010000503.1:0-3027 GCA_041751795.1 Thermomicrobiales bacterium | reverse complement strand
TACTCATGCAAGACGAAGACCATGTGAAGGCGATTCTGGAGCAGGATGCTCCATGTCATAAGGTCTACCGTATTCGCTGGTACACCATCGAACAGTCGCCAGCAGCAGATGCGTATCCTGATGTCACCGTCGTAGACGGTCGCCATGTCGTTGCGATCGACGGCGAGGTCGTTGCGTGGGCGAAAACGGACTGCGAGCATCCACGCGCTGCCGAGGTATCGATCGAGACGCTTCTCGCATTCCGCCGACGAGGGTACGCGCGGCAGGTGACGATGTCATGGGTGGCGAGTGTCTTGTCGGCAGGAAAGATCCCCTTCTACAGCCACCTCCTCGATAACGCCGCGTCACAGGCAGTCGCAGAGAATCTCGGGCTAACGCACCTGTCCGACGAGGTCGAGTATCTGTGATCTGGAACGACGCCGAAGTCGAACGCAACCGCAGCTACGCTGATGCAAGAATCAGTTCTCGCCGATGACCGGAAACGAATTCCTATTCAATCGTTGGATAGGTTTGCGCCCACGGAGCCATTTCCTCGAAGGCCGCCGCCGCCCGCAGAACCGTCGCGTCGTCTCGCCAGCGTCCAACGAACTGGAGGGCCACAGGTAGACCGTTTTCGGCGAAGCCACACGGTACCGATGCTGCTGGCTGACCGGTGAGGTTGAATGGATAGGTGAACGCGGTCCAGCCGAGATAGTTCACCGATTTCCCATCAATCGTGCCAGGGTGGTCGTTTCCGGCTGGGAACGCGGTAACCGGCAATTGCGGCGTCACGAGCAGGTCCCAATTGCCATCCTCAAAGAATCGACGCCACTCGTGGTAATACGCCGTGCGATGATTGTGCGCCGCGTAGAGGTCTGTCGCCGTGAGTTGACGCCCTCGCTCGACGAGTTCGATTCTTCCTGGATCGATCAGATCGCGAACGTCGTTGAAGTCGTCCTTGTGGCGACCTGCCTGCGCGGCGATCCAGATCGTATCCAGCGTGTGCCACGGATCGTCAATCCCTGGATTGACTTCCTCGACGTGTGCGCCGAGATCGCTCAGTCGCTGGGCGGCTCTCGCTGTTATGTCACGGACTTCGGGATCGACGGCGGCGTAGCCAAGGTCGGGTGACCATGCGACGCGCATGCCGGCAATTCCGCCCTCGCAGGCCGTCACGAAGTCGGTATCGGTCGGATATGAGTTGCGGTCGCGATTATCCTGGCGTCCGACGACGTTGAGGAGCAGCGCTGCATCGCGAACTGTTCGAGTCATTGGACCAATGTGGGACAACACTTCTACGCTGCTGGCTGGGTAGTATGCGACCAGGCCGAAGGTTGGCTTGTGGCCGAAGATTCCACTGAACGCTGCAGGGATACGGATCGATCCGGCGCCATCACTCCCCTGCGCGAGCGGTCCGAGTCCAGCGGCGACGGCTGCCGCAGCACCACCACTCGAGCCACCGGCTGTCGCTCCAAGTTTCCACGGGTTTTGCGTTGGCCCGATCAGCCGGTTGCCAGAGTCGCCCTTCCAGCCAAACTCAGGTGTGTTGGTTTTCCCAAGCATGACCGCACCGGCGGCGTTCACGCGCTCGACGAATGGACCATCTTCATCCGGAACCCAATCGTTGAACAGCAACGATCCCATCGTCGTGCGGATTCCAGCCGTCGGAGTGAGATCCTTAATCGAGATTGGGATGCCTGCGAGTGCGCCCGGCGTGCCACCATCACCATATGCATGCTCAGCAGCACGAGCATCTTCGAGGGCTCGTTCGACCGTGACTGTCAGAAACGCATTCAGCGTCGGATTGAGTTGGCCGATCCGTTCGAGGATTTGGCCGGTGACCTCCAGCGGTGAAAGTTCCCGCCGGATGAACCGTTCGCGCAACTCCAGCGCAGACATGTACCAGACATCCATCATCGTCACGATCCGCCTCCAACACGTACGTGTTCGTTGTAAGTCGTTCCTCACGATAGCACGCCGACCAGGATGTCGCCTGAGTAACGACAGAGCGGTGGCTACCTGCTATTCTCCCGGCTAGTGAACAATTCCCGTACGGATGAGAAGGGGCACGAGTGAGCACGACCACTGTCAATCTGACAGAGCGCCAGGAGCGCGTTCTCCGGGCGATCGAAGCCGCAAAAACGGCGACTCGAAAGACGAGCGAATTCATTCACGCCAATCCTGAGGTGGCGATGACGGAAGAGAAATCCTCGGCCGCACTCGCCGATCTGATGGAGGAATTCGGGTTCGACGTCGAGCGGGGCGTCGGCGGCGTGAAAACGGCATTCGTCGCCAAGCGCGGTTCCGGGTCACCAGTCATCGGCTTCCTGGCTGAATACGATGCACTTCCGGGCGTCGATCATGGTTGCGGCCACAACCTGATCGCCGGTTCGAACGGCGTCGCCGGGATCGGCCTTGCTGCGGCTCTCGAAGATCTTCCGGGGACAGTCATCGTCTATGGCTGCCCGGCAGAGGAAGCAATCGGCGGCAAGGTCTACATGGCGAATGCGGGAGTGTTCGACGGATTGGATATCGCGCTGACGACACACCCAGGTGCAGGTGGACTATCGACGCACCCGGTCAGTGAGGGCACCGGTCTGTCCCTGGCCTGGCAGGAAGTCATCGTCGAGTTCTTCGGCAAGCCAGCCCACGCCGCGGCTGACCCTGAGAACGGCGTCAACGCGTTGAATGCTCTGTTGTTCGTATTCAGTGGTATCGATGCGCTGCGACAGCACGTCAAGTCCAGCGTGCGGATGCATGGCATCGTCACTGACGGCGGTGTCGCTCCGAATGTTATCCCTGAGTATGCGCGCGGTCGGTGGTTCCTACGAGCCGAGAGCTTGAAAGAAACCGAAGAACTCGTCGAACGCGTCCGTAGCATCGCTGACGGAGCAGCCGCAATCACCGGCGCACGCGTCGAGTACACGCTGCCGCACCCACCGT
The DNA here is from genome assembly GCA_041751795.1 of Thermomicrobiales bacterium. Lineage (GTDB taxonomy): Bacteria > Chloroflexota > Chloroflexia > Thermomicrobiales > CFX8 > JBBECJ01. The sequence goes on along the minus strand of JBGSWU010000503.1, from coordinate 105 downwards.
ACGCTGATCTCGTGCCAAATTACACGATGCAGCGACGTATCAAGCACTGGATGGATGCCTTCGGCGCTGAGTTGCCGGATGCTGATCCTGAACCGGGTCGCGGTT
>JBGSWU010000502.1:0-4937 GCA_041751795.1 Thermomicrobiales bacterium | reverse complement strand
CCGTTCCCGTAGCGTACTCGGCATGCAACGCCTGCTCGAACACCCCGAGCGCCTGTTTCGCCACTTCTTGCGCTTCGTCCGCAGGATAGCGCCGCGCAGCCAGTTCCTCGAACACTGCGCGCTTGCTGGCCCCGCGCCTGCTGGCGATGTCATCATCGCTTACATCGATATCGAACGCCGCAAATGCCTGCCGGTAAGCGACGACGACTGCGCCTTCCTCAAGGAACATCGTTCCCGCGAAATCCGCGACAAGCAGATGCGGTTGCATCGATTCATCCTTCCCCAGCCTTTTCACCATGTGCGACCACCGAGTATCGCAAATTTTCATGTTACGGTAACTCAGACGACACATAGCCATCCATTCGGGTCCGTGGCTGCGTAGTACAACGCGACACGGGTAGCGAAGCTGGGGAGGCGCACCGTGCCGGTTTTCTTTTTAGCCGTTCCGGATGACCGGGCTGGTCAACGGCGCGGGGTCACAGGACCGACGGCGAACACGCTCACGGATATTGATCTGATGGAGCGCGTCCGACGACGTGACGAAGCCGCTCTTTCCGTGTTGTACGACCGCTATGGAGGATTGATCCTGACCGTTGCCCTGCGAATCGTTGGGGATCGGGAACTGGCAGAAGAAGTGATGCAGGATACGTTCCTGCGTGTCTGGAATGCAGCCGAGTCATACCGCTCTAGTCGCGGCCAGTTATCGGGATGGCTGATAGGGATTACTCGTAACCGTGCAATCGACATGCTGCGAAGCCGTCAATACAAGTCGCGTCAGCGCGAGCGAACAGCGCTTCCGGAACCAGGCGAAGAGGACACGTTTGGCGTCCCGGACGAGACAGAAACCGTCGTGACACGGCAGGCTGTCGCTGACGCGCTGTTGGGCCTCACGATGGCGCAACGCCAGGTCGTGGAACTAGCGTATTACGGGGGGATGACGCAGTCGGAAATCTCCCGGCAACTCGGTGAGCCGCTCGGTACCATCAAATCACGGACGCGGGTCGCAATGGAGCACCTTCGGGCCACTCTCCGCCCTCATTTCCGCCCGGACGACGAGAGCGACCACACGGCATGAACACTCCACATGACGACTTTCAGGACAACGTACCCGCCTACGCGCTCGGAACCCTTGAAACACCTGCGTCGGCACAACTCGAACGACATCTTGGAGAATGCGCCGAATGCCGGAAAGCATTACACGACTATCAGGAAGTGCTGCGACTGCTCCCGCTTGGGCTCCCAATCGCCGAACCATCTGCCGGAGCACGACACGAACTTTTGCACCGCATTCGCACTGACAATGGCGTGTCGCGCTCGCGTTCGATGCGGGGCTGGTGGCCTCGCGTCCGGCTCCATGCGCTGACCGCGATCGTCGTTGTAGCCATCGTTGCCGCAGGGTCGATTTACTGGACAGCGTCCGAAAACAATCGTGGAGACGACTCTGCCGCGATTGTCAACAACCTCCGGTCGAACCCGGATACGCAGATCATTCCGATGCTCGGCTCGAACTCCGCTCCACAAGCCGTCGCTCAACTCTTCTTCCAGCCCGGAAAAACACGAGCCGGCCTGGTTGTCAGCGGTCTACCACCGCTGGAGGACGATCGCGCGTATCAGCTCTGGTTTGTAGACCCCAGTGAGCAACGGTACGACGGCGGCGTCTTCAATGTTGGCTCCGATGGACAGGCGATGGTCGTGATCGATGCACCAGCGGCATACGCCCCCGGCTGGCGTTGCGGCGTGACGGAAGAACCGGCTGGTGGTAGCCAATCCCCCACTGGCAAGAACGTCATGAACGGCATGTATTCAGACTACGAATGGTAGCCTTCCAAAAATGGCGGCATCTCAAAGCCACCTCGCCCAGGAACTCGACGGTAGAGTATCGTTGGTGTGTCATTCCATGTCTCGGTGAATCTCCCTGTCTCGACGAAACGTTCCAGACAACCGTGAAAGGTTCCCAAGATGGGCCGACCTGGTACGGCGCGAACGGGCATTGCCATAGCAATCGGCCTCTCCATCTTCATCATTGGTGGTGGAATCGTAAGTCTGACTATTGGCTGGTCGTGGATCTCCTCGTCACCTGGCACCGAAGCAGTCGAACCCGTTTTATCGGTGCAAACGACGCCCGCGCTATCTCGCATCCATGATGATTGCCCAACGTCAGACCCGATCGTCAGCGGTGCCGTACTACGTGGCATCTACCGGATGCGTTCGGACGGCACTGAGTTATGCCTGCTGGCAACCGCTGGAATCCGCGCCGACAATCCGGTCTGGTCGCCCGATGGGCGGTATATCGCGTTCGTCCGTGTCATGGCAGACATCAATAACTTCGAGGTTGTCGTGATCAACGCTGACGGCACCGATGAGCGCAACGTGTCAAATAGTCCCGGCAACGATTCGGCACCTGCCTGGCTTCCTGGATACCCCCATACCCTCACGTTCGTCAGCGATCGCGGTTCCGGCCAGAATCTCTATCGTGTCGATTTGTCCGACGACGACCTCACGATTCTATCGGTCACCCGTGACGCCGCGCTTGGGTTCGACCTGGAGTGGGCACCCGATGGTCTGCACTTCGCAACATCGTCGTCACACATTTCCATTCGTCACATTGGCCGCAGTGCAGTACGCCCGCTTGTTCCAACGGGTCTCATCCCCGAGCAACTCAGCGGGATCTGGCCGAGTTGGTCACCAGATGGACGCAGAATCGCGTTCGAAGCGGATCATGGAGCGTCCGATAAACGGAATCACGACATCTTTGTAATCGACGCCGACGGCACGAACATCAATAACCTGACGGACAACTCTGATGACGACAATGCACCAAGTTGGTCGCCCAACGAACGACGAATCGTGTTCGCCAGCAACCGTGGTGGCTTCCGGGACATCTACGTAATGGACGACAATGGCGCGAATGTAGTTCAACTCACTGATCTGCAAACCGACGCGATGGACCCGGCGTGGTCACCGGATGGCACGTACATCGTATTCACGACCGCTCGCGAGTGGGCTTCCCATTAGCGTGCCGTACGCGATAGACATTCACGATCGTGAGTAGGACTGAGAGAACATGTCAGAACTGACCAATGATGGAACTGTATCCACTAGTGACGGCAACTATGCGTTGCAATTCACTCGACATCTCCGGTATCCAACGGAAAGAGTCTGGCTTGCGTTGACCGATCCCCAGGAAATGGTCAAGTGGCTTGCGGAAGCCACGATCGATCTCGCTGAGAGTGGAGCCGTTGAACTTCGCTGGCTCAACACGGATGACCAGGGCAACAGGGCAATCGCACGAGGAACGATCACGCAACTCGATCCTCCGCGCCTGATCCAAATGGATACCGACATCCACGGTCGTCTTCGCTGGACACTCGAACCCAATTCGGATGGCTGCATCCTGACATTCGACGTTCACGCTGCATTGCCTGACGATTACCTGACTTTGGTGCTGGCCGGGTGGCACGTTCACATTGACTTTCTGGAGGACGCGCTGGACGGGCACGCGGTTGACTGGCCAAATTGGCCCCTCGATCGCTGGACACGGCATCACGAGCGGTATATTGAGCTGCATCCCACGAGATAGACCGTTGCTGGAGTTAACGACGCCGATCCTCTGACCATGATATCGAACGTCCAACTCCGGTGAACTCGCGTCGTGGACACCACATCGCGATACTCGGACAATGTCTCTCCACCTGACTGGAACACGATTCTGATGCTCCTGCACGAGTGCAATCGATGCAGGAGCCGGTCTTGTCCGACTTGTATACGCGTAATTGCTCAGGTCCAGAACTCGATCCGCGCAATATCGACATCTCAACCATCGGCGATTACACTCGAAGGTACTGGCCTTGATTGGAATCAATTCGGCACAGAAAGAGGTGGCTATGTCCACGAGAACATTCGACGCGCTCCGTAACACACTCAATGGCACGGTCATACTCCCCGACGACTCTGATTACGACCAGGCACGCGCCCTCTGGAACGGCATGATTGACAAGCGTCCGGCAGCCATCGCTCGCTGCAGGAGCACGGAGGATATCGTCGCCGCCGTGAACTTTGCTCGGGAACAGGGCTACGTCCTTGCCGTTCGAGGCGGTGGGCACAACGCTGCCGGCAATGCCCTCTGCGACGACGGGCTGGTTATTGACTTAACATCGATGCGCGAAGTCAGCGTCGATCCACAATCTCGAACAGCACGCGCACAGGGTGGAGCAACCTGGGCCGACTTCGACCGTGCGACCGGGGAGCACGGCCTCGCGACGACTGGAGGCGCGATTTCGACGACAGGCATCGCCGGTCTGACCCTCGGTGGCGGACTCGGCTGGTTGATGCGCTCGCATGGGATGGCCTGCGACAACCTGCGCTCGGTCGAGATTGTCACGGCTGACGGCGAAGTACATCGAGCCAGCGCCACGCAGCACGCGGACCTGTTCTGGGCTGTGCATGGTGGCGGCGGCAACTTCGGTGTCGTGACGGAGTTCGAGTACAACCTCCATCCGGTCTCGACCGTCCTTAGTGGGATGCTTGTACATCCAGCGGAGCGTGCAAGAGAAGCGCTCCGATTCCTCCGCGATTTCCACCCGACCGCGCCGGACGAACTGACAATCTTCACCGCGATGATGACATCCCCGGAAGGAATGCCGATCGTCGCATTCATCGTCTGCTACAACGGACCCGTTGATGAGGGAGAACGTGCGCTGGCTCCGCTGCGTGCGTTCGGACCGCCAGTCGCCGACATGATTCAGCCGACATCGTATGTTGCGCACCAGTCGATGCTGGACGAAGGCTTTCCTTCGGGTATCCCCGTCTATTGGAGGTCGGATTTCCTTCGGCAACTCGACGATACCGCGATCGATACGATTGTCGAACACTTTGAGCAGATCACTTCACCGTTGTCCGCATTATTACTCGAGCAATTCGGCGGAGCCGTGCGCCGC
>JBGSWU010000501.1:0-4537 GCA_041751795.1 Thermomicrobiales bacterium | reverse complement strand
CATCAGCGATGTACGTACGCCGAACGTCTGTTCGAGTATAGCGTAACGGATGATCTGGGATTTGCCAAGAAGACACAGATCGTCTGTGCGTGATGTCACCGCCGGTTGTCACCCACTGCCAGGTAGCTGGCTCGTCATGAGGGAATGTCAGGGGGAGTCGTCGTGATGGAGGATCGCCGACAGGCCAGCTTCGACGAAGGCAATCACCAGGCTGATCTGCCGTTCGGACTCTCCGGCTGCCATTGATTGTCTATCAGCGAGAATCGATCCGAAGGCTCCGGCCATCGCGCCAGCAACGATGCGGATGATTGCCGCGTCAGGTGAGACGCCAAGATCATGCGCGACCTCGTTGGCCAGCACCTCTTCGAACATCGCCATCCGGGCACGTTCCTGTACCAGCAGGCGCTCATCGCTATCAATGATTTTGCGAAGAATCATCATCTCTTCTGTTGGCGTTGCGAGGACCGGTGGGATCGTTCGAATCGCCCAGTCGCGGAATGCCTCGATCGCCGGTTCACCTGCCGGGCGTCCTTCCAGCCGTTCACGAAAGCTGGCTTCGAACGGAGCCCAGGTAGCGAAGACAATGTCCTCCTTTGTTGGGAAGTACGCGAAGACGGTGCTGGGCGCAAACTCCGCTGCGGCAGCGATGTCGGCGACCGTCGTCGCATGATAGCCGCGTTCGTCGAAGAGTTCGATCGCCACACGAACGATCGTGTCATGCGTGCGTTGCTTCTTCAGTTCCCGGAGACCGACTACCTCAGCCATGTCGTGTGCCTTTCCCAGTCCGTAGAGATGACGAATGATACACAACCATCTCCATTATCAGCGTTGCTACAAATTCGGAGTGACATTGACAAACGAGTCTCTGTGAAATATAACACAGACGGAAAGTAAAGCGTCTCCGCTGATGTGGCGGTCGCGACAGTGTCCTAGCGGGTCGTCAATCAACCTCACGCGGGATCGTACAGGGAAGGAACTCAACAACATGGCACGTTGGTTATATCGTTTGGGACAGGGTGCAAGCCGCCTTCGCTGGTGGGTGCTTGCCGTCTGGATCGTTCTCGTCGTTGGAATTGTTTCGCTTGGCACAGCGTTCGGTGGTTCGCTGTCGAGCCAACTCTCGATTCCCGGCATCGAATCACAACGCGCGTCGGATCTGCTCGCTGAGCAGTTTCCATCCGCCAACTCTGGGACGATACGTGCCATCTTTGCAGCACCAGATGGGACGACGCTGGCGGATCCGGCGGCTCAGGCCGCGATCACCGAGAGTCTGGCCGAGGCTGGAACGATTGCGGACGTCCTGTACCCATCGCCGCTGACAACCTCGGCAGACGGCAGCATCGGCTTTGCCGACATACTCTTCACCCAGCCGGATCTCGAGGTCACCGAGGAGTCGAAAGAAGCGGTCCAGGAGGCAATGAACCCGGCCCGCAATGCTGGGCTGGACGTTGAGTTCGGCGGCTCGGCAATGACATCGCAGTCGGAACCGGGTGGGACGGCTGAGATCATCGGCGTCATCATTGCGGCGATCGTTCTCTTCATCACCCTGCGCACGCTTATTGGGGCCGGCCTGCCGATCGGCACTGCCCTGATCGGTGTGGCCGTGAGCATGCTGGGCGTCCAGTTCCTCGCGCGCTTCGTCTCACTGCCCGAAACGACGTCTGCCCTCTCGACGATGATCGGGCTCGCCGTCGGTATCGACTACGCGCTCTTCATCGTCTCCCGCCACCGGGAACTTCTGGCCGACCCGAAGATGTCAGTGTCCGAATCGATTGGACGCGCAACCGGAACGGCTGGCAGCGCCGTCGTCTTCGCTGGCCTGACGGTCGTGATCGCCCTCTGCGCGCTGGCTGCCGTTCGGATTCCCTTCCTGACGGCGATGGGACTCGCCGCTGCCGCAACCGTCGCGCTGGCAGTCGTCGTCGCATTGACGCTGCTTCCGGCCATGCTTGGCTTTGCTGGCGAGCGACTCCGACCACGAGGACGCGCGGAGCGAGCGATCGCCGCTGGAGAACCGCAGCCAGGGCAGACATCACTGTTCGAGCGCTGGGGTTTGCTCGTCCAGAAAGCACCCGGAGCGGTGCTGATCGTTGGCACAATCGTCCTGATCGTTGCGTCGCTGCCGGTCCTCGATCTGCGGCTCGGACTCCCGAGCAACGAGACCCAGTCAGAAGAAAGCACCCTGCGCCGGAGCTACGATCTGCTGACGGAAGGGTTCGGCCAAGGTTTCAACGCCACAATCGTCTACGTCATCGATGCAGCCGATGTCCCGGAAGGTGAGCGATCTGCGCTCGCCACCCAGGTGAGCAGCGAGATTCGCGAACTCCCGAATATCGCGAACGTGTCGGAACCGACCTTCAACGAAGCCCAGACCGTCGCGATTCTCAGCGTTGTGCCGTTGAGTGGGCCAGACGATCAGGCGACGACCGATCTGGTCGAACTCCTGCGTAACGGACCTGCCGAACTCGTCAGCCAGGCCGGAGGTAATGCCTATGTGACTGGCATCACCGCCGTCGGGATCGACATCTCCGTCAAGCTCGCTGAGGCGCTGCCGGTCTTCATTGTGATCATCGTCGCGCTGGCGATGCTGCTGCTGCTGCTCGCCTTCCGATCGATCATCGTCCCGATTAAGGCTGTCGCAGGTTTCCTGCTCACGATCGGAACCAGCATGGGGCTGACCGTGCTTGTGTTCCAGAAGGGATATCTCGGAGGCGTATTTGGACTTAGCGACGGCTCTCCGATCGTCAGCTTCATGCCCATCCTGCTGATCGGCATCCTCTTCGGCCTGGCGATGGACTACGAAGTGTTCCTCGTCAGCCGAATGCGCGAGCACTTCCACCACACCAACGACGCGACCGATGCGGTGATTGGGGGACTCGGCCAGAGCGGCCGAGTGGTCGCTGCCGCCGCGCTGATCATGACCGCCGTCTTCGGTGGATTCATCTTCACGCCCGACCCGATACTCAAGTCGATCGCCTTCGCGCTGGCCGTCGGTGTGCTGGTTGACGCGTTTATTGTCCGGATGACGCTCGTCCCGGCGGCGATGCTGCTGCTAGGTCGCCGAGCCTGGAGCCTGCCAGGCTGGCTGGATCGGGTGATGCCGAACGTCGACATCGAGGGTGCCTCATTGCCGCAGCGTGATACCGCCGACGTGAACGATGACCGCGATGTCGTAGATGTCATCCCCACTCGCCGCCCGCTGCCGACGACGTAAGGCGACTCCGGACGACTCCGGATGTATCGCACCAAGAACGACGCCCAGGTCATCGTGACGACCTGGGCGTCGTTGTTATGCCGCCCGGAATGACGGCGTTCCTGCCACATGAACCAGATCGGTGTGATGCATGGGAGGCGGGCGGTATTGAGCGTCCCGAAATGGGCGGTGCTGCTCCTCAAGTTATAAGCGGATTCGTGAACGTCTCGTCTGCGTTAGAAGCGGCCAGCGTCTACGTCGTGAACGAACTCGATGAGGCCGCGGAAGTAGATGTCTTGGTCGTCGTACATCGCCATGTGGCTCCCGTTTGGGCAGTGGAGCGAGCGTCCACGCTGGACGGCACTCGCCATCCATGCCATGTGCTGGGGGTCCATCGTGTCGTGCTCTGCCCCGATCGCCAGTGTCGGCACCTCGATTCGGCCAAGATCCTCCGTGCGATCCCAATCGACGAGCTTGCCGCTTGCGCCGAGTTCGCTCGGTCCCTGCATCGGGACGTAGATCGATGGGTTGATGTGGGCGAATCCCCGGTTTGCCGGGTCCGGCCACTCGGCTATCGGCATCCGCAGGACGTGATGGATGTAATGATGCTCCATCAGCAAATCCATGTAGCGCGGATTCTCGAAGTCGTCCGACGCCTCGTACCCCTGGATCTCCGCCAGCACGGTCTGGTCCATTTCCGGCATCAGCACATCCTGCGCGTAGGTGTTGTAAGCCGGGATGCTGGCCATCATGTTGGAGATGACGAGACCCTTGAGGTGCTGCTGATACTTGAGCGCGTACTCGATCGCCAGGATACCGCCCCAGGAGTGACCGAGCAGATAAAAGTTCTCGCGGTCCAGGTTCAATGCCTGGCGAACCTGCTCGACCTCTTCTACAAAGCGCGGCAATTCCCACAATTCCGGCTCGTCGGGCTGATCGCTGTACCACGAGCCGAGCTGGTCATAGTAGTAGTACTCGATTCCGGCAGCCGGGAGATAGCTGTCACTCGCCTCGAAGTACTCGTGAGTTGCACCGGGTCCGCCGTGCAGCAGGAGCAATTTCATCGTCGGCGCGTTGCCAACCCGTTTCGTCCAGACGCGGAAGGTGCCCTTGGGAGTATCGATGGGAATCAACGTCACGCCACCGCTGAGCACGTCGTCGCGACCGGTGTAATCCAGATAATCATGAGAAGACGGCTGTGTCGTGTTCATCGCAACCCCCTCGGTTGTACTCGTCGTGCGGATCTATCCTGCGTCATCGATCTCGCCCAGGTGACCGAACCTGCTGACCTGCGTTGAAGTGGCTGTGGCTTGGTTGACGCTGGTGCAACATGCCCCCATGATA
>JBGSWU010000500.1:0-2131 GCA_041751795.1 Thermomicrobiales bacterium | reverse complement strand
CTGGTCGGTGTCGCAGTGACCTGGTTGACGCTGGCGTCGATCGTCGCAGGCGGGGGTGGGGGCGCGCCGCCACCAACATTTACGCTCCCGGGATTGCCGGTGTTCTGCGCGGAATTGTAGGTGTAGCCAGACTTGCTGATGTGATACGCATGGAAGCGGTGCACTCCGGTCTGAGTCGTCGCCAGCGACAAGTTGACGTTGCCAGAGCTGTTCGCATATCCATACCCGAACTTGTACTGACCATTCGGGTGAATCCAGTAGCCATACATATAGGCATTGCTGGCGGAGCTAGCGTTTGGACCGAGCGAAACTGTTGCTTGCACGGTGTGGCCGTTGCCGGAAGGTGACGCTGTGAGGTTTACACCGGCGATGTGCAGGCTGCCTCCCGATGGGGGCGGGCTGGTGACGCCTACATTGTTCGTCGTCCGGCTATTGTTCGCCGCGTTCTGGTCTCCGGCGAGCGATGTCGCAATCGTGAAGTTATGGGAGCCGACGATCGACGCGGGCCACGAAAATTGCACCGTCGTCGATGCCCCGGCATTCAAGGTAAGAGTCGTTGAACTGCTCCAACCGTTCGGACCGGAAACGCTGACCGGAATCGTCGCGGATGAGGATCCGTTGTTGCGGATGGACGCGCCGGCCGTGATGTTGCCGCTGTTTTGAACGATGCTCGTTGGGCTCGCGGATGCGGATACGACCTCGGCATCAATAGTCTGTTGCGGGGGATTACTGACGTTTACGGTGTTGGAGGTGGCCAAGTTGTTGCCGCTGTTCGTGTCCCCTGCCAGGTTTGCCGTCGCAGTAAGCGTGAAGGTGCCTGCCGAGCCTGGCGTCCAGGTGAAGTCGAGCGTCGTTGTTTGGCCGGAGGCAACGCTGGCACTCGTCTGACTGTTGGTGAATCCGCCCGGACCTGAGACCGACACCGGGATGGTGCTAGCCTGGGAACCGTTGTTGCGAACCAGAATCGCCCCCGACACGCCCGCGCCGACGGTCGTGGAGGACGGACTCAACGTTACCGACACCACCTCGGCATCGATGGTTTGACCACCTGGGGCTGCGCCGTACAGGGATTGGATTCCGGCAATATCGTCGCTGTGCAAACTGTGGGCTGCGCCCGAGTAATACGGATACATGATCGCGCCCTGTACCTGGGAGTGTCCGAGGCCAAGCGAGTGTCCGAATTCGTGGATCGCGACGGTCTTGAGGTCGATACCTCCGGACGGGACGGGAACCGACATCGTCCAGGTTTCAGCCTCATCGTAGTGTGCGTCGCCCGCGATGCTGCCGCCGTTGGGCGGCGGATAGAAGGCGTGTGCCAGGGTTCCGCCGGGGCCGTCGAAGGCGCATGCGGACGCCGGGTTGCAGGGATCGCCGTGAGTGCCCGACTCGAAGCTGATTACGATGTCGGCGCTGGATGTGGAGCCGACTTCGGTGAACGTCAGTGGGGTCACCGTCGCCCATGTGGCGAACGCCTGCTGCAGCGCCGTGCGTTGGGCACTCTGTGTTGAATCTGACGAGAACTTGGCGAACGCGTAGGTGAGATCCGTCGTCGTCCAGTAGTTGCCGGTGACGTATGCCAGCGATCTGCCGTCGGTGATATCGAGATGCGGGAGGTCGTCGAAGCGTGGGGTTTGCAGAAGGTTCAGGGTCTGTTCGGTAACGGTTCCCGTATCTCGAAGGCGATGATGACGCTGGTAGAACGCGAGCGCATCTTCGGTTGCCTGATCGAACGTGCCGTGGGTTGCGGCGCCATCCTCAAGGAAGCCCACCATCTCTAAATAGTTCTGGAGCGCCTCGACTCCTTCCCCCACATCACCAAACTGGAGTCCTGCGGTGATGGCGGAGATGTCGATGAACTCGCTGTGGGGCTGGTCGGCTGGTTCCTCCGAGCCTTGAACCGTTGCTGTAATCTGGGGCACCGATAGGGCCATCAGCAACAGCATGGCTATGATCGATCGATGGACAAGTTTCATCGCGTTGTTCCGTCCGTTTGATTCACATGCTGGAATCCATGGTCATCGGACGCTCGCCACGTTTGATTCCCCGCACAGCTACAGGCGCAGAACAATCTAGATGTGCTCGCATCCAGTGTCAATGATTGTTCAGGAACGGCTGGGCGAGTGAGAGCCGA
>JBGSWU010000499.1:0-1844 GCA_041751795.1 Thermomicrobiales bacterium | reverse complement strand
AGCGGGGACTTGATCTTCTCATTATCGACTACCTGCAGTTGATGACCGCCAGCCGAGTCGATAACCGAGTGCAGGAAATCTCGCAGATTTCGCGAGCTCTTAAGGGGCTCGCCCGCGAGTTGGATGTTCCGGTTGTCGCCCTGGCCCAGTTGTCACGTGCTGTCGAAACACGTCAATCACACGTTCCCATGCTTTCGGACCTGCGAGAGTCCGGGTCGATCGAGCAGGACGCAGACATCGTCGCGTTCATCTATCGAGAAGATGTCTATGATCCTGATACGGATCGCAAGGGGATCGCCGACTTGATCATTGCGAAGCACCGAAACGGCCCCGTCGGCACGGTTCACCTGCGTTTCTTTGACCGGACTGCGCGCTTTGCGGATCTCGAACTCTACCGCGAGCCCGATCTATAGTTTCGACTCATGATTTCCCATCAACGAATGGAACGTCGACATGCTTGACGGCACTGATGCCGTACCCAACGATTCCATTCCCGCCGCCATCCTGATTCGTCTCATTCGCGATGTCTGGTCACCATTGGAGGTCAAACTCGTCCTCGCCGTGGCCGCAAATGGTGGCGTTCGAGAGCCAGTCCAGGAAGAACACTTGCTCATCGACACGGATCTGACCACTGGAATTCGCGCCGATGGCTCGTCCCGAGGCGGCATCGAGCGGCTGTTAGAAACAATCGAAGTTGCGACGGCGCGAGGGATTATTCTGCGCCTGATTGACGATGACGACAACTATTGGCTGCTCCTCGGAACCGAGTCCAATCGTGTACGGATGCGTGCGGGACTCAGCGTGGCACACGACACCAGTAGTAGCTGGCGCGGTACACTCCGTGTCGAACGACCGACGATTTTCACGGTGTACGAACAGAACGTCGGGCTGGTGACGCCAATCATCGCCGATCGTCTTGTTGAAGCAATCGAACGGTACCCGGAGAGTTGGGTCGAGGACGCGATCGAAGAGGCCGTTGCCTATAACCGGCGAAACTGGCGCTATATCCAACGCATTCTGGAAAACTGGGCATCGGAGGGACGAACAGATGAGGCCAATCGGGGAGGTCCTACGCGGGATCGCAATCGAGAAAAGCACCTCCGAGGCAGGTACGCACACCTCTTCCGACGAGACGACCTGCCCGATTTGTAGCGGTGCTGGCTATTTGCGCATGGATGCTTCGGTCACAAGCGCGAACTTTGGGAGACTCGTCCCATGCGTCTGCAAGGTCGAAGAACGGCGAGCCCGGTCACAGAGCAACATGCGAACCTTTTCGGATCTCACGCCATTCCGCGACCAAACATTTGAATCATTCGATGCCAGTTTGAGAGGCACCCGGGACGCATTCGAAGCTGCCGTCTCGTATGCGCGGCACCCTGACGGCTGGCTCATTCTCGTAGGAGACTACGGCTGCGGCAAGACGCACCTCGCCGCGGCGATTGCGAGTTTTGCGTTGTCCGAGCGAGAAATGGGGCCGATCTTCGCCGTTGTTCCGGACCTTCTCGACTATCTGCGAACAACGTTCAGCCCAGATTCGGATGTCTCATACGACGACCGGTTCAATGCATTCAGGGGCGCTGATCTGCTGATTCTCGACGATCTTGGGACGGAGAATGCGACACCATGGGCGCGTGAAAAGTTGTTCCAGATCATCAATCATCGCTACAACGAACGAGCCCCGATGGTCGTCACAACGAACGATCTGGATCGCATCGATCCTCGCATACGATCGCGGCTATGTGACTGGCAACTTTCTCGACACGTGTATATTGACGCCGATGACTACCGGGATCGACAGGGCACTCGCCGCCGGGCAAGGGCCAATGGCATCGGGCAAAAACGGT
>JBGSWU010000498.1:0-5571 GCA_041751795.1 Thermomicrobiales bacterium | reverse complement strand
GTCGAGCCTTTAGAGGGGCGTCCGGCAGAGATCGGTCGCTGGCTCTGGGTGCTGGCTGATACCCGACGCCGGACGCTGGAGGTGCTCGACAGCTTTGATGAAACACGGATCGATGATCTGGGACCGGGTGGAAACTCGGTCGGGACGATTCTCGCCCATATCGCCGTGATCGAGACCGACTGGCTGTATGTCGAGATTCTCGGCGAGGACTACCCGGCGAACCTGCTGCCCCTGTTGCCTCCCGATGTCCGCGACGAGGACGGCCATCTGCTCGGAACTCCCGGCCTTCCACTGGCGCGCTATCTGGACGCGTTGACCGCCGTCCGCGATCACCTGATCGATCGAGTTAGTCAATTGCAGCCACACGACCTCGACCGTGTCCGCAGCCTGCCGGATTACGATGTGTCGCCCGCGTGGGTGCTCCACCACCTCGTCCAGCACGAAGCCGAACACCGGGCCGAGATCGCTGTCGCCCGCGCCGTCTTCGAGGGCGGGCGGATGCACTGACGCGCGCCGCTGCCATTGGCTGGCGATGCGCGATTCAGATCGCTGGTATTGATCGGATCAGGAAACGTCCGCAGGGCGCGACAACGCACGAGATCTGATGTTCTGACCCAAGGCTGGATCCCGACCGATGAGTTTGACGCAGTTGGCTGGTTATACAGATATGAGCCGTCGCGCGGCGATGGCGAACGGATGTAACAGGAGGTCAACTGTGATTCAGGTGATGGTGCGGTATAAGGTCAAGCCCGAACATGCCAAGCAGAACGAAGAACTTGTTCGCCGAGTTTATGAAGAACTTCACTCGGCCAGGCCCAACGGCCTCCGCTACGCGACATTCGTCGAGGAAGATGGCGTGAGCTTCGTCCACTTTGCGTCGATCGAAACTGACAATGGCCAGAACCCTCTGGCGGATGTTGAAGCCTTCCGAGCCTTTCAGAAAGACATCGGCGACCGGTGTGATGAGCCTCCAAAGGCGGTCAACCTGCGTGGCGTCGGCTCATTTGGCATTGCTGAAGAATAATGCGACGCTGACGCCTGCGACGACGTGGCAGGAATCAGGGCGGGGCGTCCGATGACGCATGCCCCGTCCTGCGATTGATTGAGACGGACGCATGATCGACGACGATGTCGTTGACCGCAGCTACGGGGCAAACATCGACCACCTCATCGCGGCACAACAAGGGAACGAACTCGCGTTCGAAGCGCTGACACAACCCCACCAGCGAGAGTTACATGTCCATTGCTACCGCATGCTCGGAACGCTCGACGATGCTGATGACGCACTGCAGGAAACGTTGCTTCGGGCATGGCGCCGGATCGACCAGTTCGAGCCACGTGCTCCCTACCGCGCCTGGCTGTATCGAATCGCCACCAACGTCTGTCTGACGATGCTGACCCAGCGCGCACGCCAAATTGACCGTACAGCGACCGTTCCTGGCCATGCCCGTGACAGCACCTGGCGAACGGAGGAAGTACCGGTGAACCTTGATCCATACCCCAATCGCCTGCTCGACGATCTTGCACCTGCGATACCCGGGCCAGAAGCGACCGTCGAACTACACGAAAGTGTCGAGATCGCGTTTGTCGCTGCTGTCCAGTTGCTACCGGCCCGACAACGAGCGATCCTCCTGCTTCGCGACGTGATCGGCTACACCGCAGCCGAGGTTGCGGCGATGCTGGCAACAAGCGTTGCCAGCATCAACAGCGCGCTTCAGCGCGCCCGCGCGACGCTGGAACAGGAACGGGACGCCAGTCGGATTGCGCGCAAACACTCCAGAACCAGCGCGGAAAACGAGCAGGCACTCGTTCGCCGGTTGGTCGATGCGTGGCACGCCTCAGATGTCCAGGCAATCGTCGCAGTGCTGACCGACGATGCCGTCTTCACGATGCCGCCGCAACCGGAGCGCTTCGTTGGTGGGGATGAGATCGCAGCGTTCCTGTCCACTGTCCCTGCTGGTGGGCGGCTCGACCGCTTCCGCGTCGTTCCAACCCAGGCGAACCATCAACCGGCAGTCGCTGTCTACTTCTGCGATGACAGCAGTCGTTCCTGCCATGCTCACGCGGTCATCGTTCTGGCAATCGACGGAAACGCAATCGCCTCCCTCGCGCGATTCGCCAATCCCAGTCTATTCGCGCGCTTCGGACTGCCAGAAACGCTCGAACGCTAACTAAACGTCCAGTCCCTCATATCGTCCTCCACCGTTGAACGACCCTGGCGCGAAGTCGCGGCTCGATTGCGGCTGTCGCAATGACCTCATCGATCTCTACTTGACCCTCCAATCGAGTTCCAGAACATATGCATCATATTCGTCTAGGTGTGATATGATCCGAAACCATAGCACGCTGCCTCGAGATCACGCAGCGCCAGAAGGAGTCAAGGATGAACCACACTGTCGATCCGTATCGCATGTCGGTGGCTGGCATGACGTGCGATCACTGCGAAGTCGCGGTGATCCGAGCGCTTGAAGGTGCTGGCGCACAGGAGGCGGCCGCTGATTTCCGGCAAGCCAGCGCGACCTTTATGCTGCCGGAAGGCGTCGATCTCGCCGCTCTGCGCCAAGCCGTACGCGAATCCGGCTATCAACCCGGCGAACCCGAAGCACTCGTGCCGCGTGGATTGCGTCCCGTGCGTTTGGCGGATGACTCGTCTCGCAACGACTACGATCTCGCCATCATCGGCTCGGGATCGGCTGCGTTTGCCGCGGCCATCAAGGCGCGTGACCAGGACGCACGCGTCGTCATGATCGAGCGAGGCACGATCGGCGGTACCTGCGTCAATATCGGTTGCGTCCCGAGCAAGACCCTCTTGCGTGGTGCCGAACTCTTCCATCTAGCGGGTCGCCACCCATTCGACGGCATCGAAACACGAGCCGATGGCGTCGATTACGGAGCCATGGTGACGCAAAAGGATCGTCTGGTCGGGGAGATGCGATCCCAGAAATACTCCGATCTTATCGACGAATACGGCTGGGAACTGATCCGGGGCGAAGCGCGCTTCCTCGATGAGGCAACCCTCGCGGTTGGTGACCGGATCATCCGTGCCGGGGCGTATCTGATCGCGACCGGAGCACGTCCGTCGACGCCGTCGATCCCTGGGCTCGACGAAGCGGGCTACCTGACCAGTACCACGGCCATGGAACTCGACCGGCTGCCGACATCGCTCATCGTCATCGGCGCTGGGTACATCGCACTTGAACAAGGGCAGATCTTCCGTCACCTGGGAAGCGAAGTGACGCTCCTTCAGCGTGGAGCACGGCTGTTGCCGGAATACGAACCGGAAATTGGCGAGCAGGTTGGGAAGACGCTGGAACGTCTGGGTACGCGGGTGTTGACTGGCACCCAGATCCAGCATGTTGAGCGGACGGCAACCGGCCGTCGTCTGGTGGTGACGCGTAATGGACGAGAAGAGACGCTTGAGGCCGAGCAGGTTCTTGTAGCGACCGGGCGAACCCCGAATGTTGAAGCACTGGATCTGGACCGTGCCGGCGTTGACCTGACAGAGCGCGGAGCGCCGAAAGTTGACGACATGCTGCGCACCAGCAATCCGCGCGTCTGGGCTGCCGGTGATGTCACCCTCGCTCCACAGTTCGTCTATGTCGCCGCGTATGAGGGTGGATTGGCTGCCGAGCATGCGCTCACCGGCACCGGCAAGAACGTCAACCTCGCGGCCGTCCCGAGCGTTATCTTTACCGACCCGCAGGTCGCGGCGGTCGGATTAACGCGAGAACAGGCCCAGGCGGCAGGCTACGAGACCAAGTCTGCGACCATCCCGATCACCGCCGTCACACGGGCGCTCGTCAACTACGAGACGGAGGGGGTTTTCACCCTCGTCGCAGATGCGACGACGGATCGATTGCTCGGTGTGCAGATCGTGGCAAGCAACGCTGGCGACGTCATCTACGCAGCCACGCTGGCGGTGAAGCATGGGTTGACCGTCGCTGACCTGGCGGACAGCTTCGCGCCGTATCTCACGATGGCCGAGGGTCTGAAGATCGGTGCGCTGTCTTTCGACCGTGACGTGAGCAAGCTCTCATGCTGCGCCGCGTGAGGACCATCAGAATGTCAGGCGAAGGAGTGGAGATAATGGGCGAGCCACAGAGACAGCCAGATGACGCGCAACAGACGACGAACGACCTGTCACAGCAGCGGCTCGAGATCACGATGAAGTTCTTTCGGGGCCTGACCGATATGACCCGGCTCCGCATCATCGAGCTCCTGTTGGAGGAGGGCGAGAAGAACGTTTCGGAGATTGTCGCAGTCGTCGATCAACCGCAGAGTCGCATCTCATCGCACCTGGCATGTCTGAAGTGGTGCGGGTACGTCACGACCCGACGCGACGGCAAATACATCTACTACCGCGTGGCAGACGAGCGGGTCGCAAGTCTCCTGATCCTTGCCCGCGGTATCATCGCCGATCACGCCAGCGAGATTCTCACCTGCACCCGCATGTAGTCCGGGTGGTGACAGGAGTTTCATATGAAGCAGGTCTTCCTTGGCATCACGGGAGTTCTCGCCTGTCCTTGCCATATGCCCCTTTACCTCGCGCTGCTTGGTGGAACTGCATTCGGCGGCACTCTGGCAGCATATAGCGGCTGGATGTTCCTGGTAATGGGGATCGTCTTCGGCGCGATCGTCATCGCCTTCATCAGCGGCAGGTCCCTTACTCCAGTCCGGGACCGCTCCTGCGCCGTGCCCAACATGTCGCCGGAGGTAACCCATGAGCCGACTACGGCACGGAAGACGTGAGCGCTCACCTGGTTGGTGGTCCAGTTATTCATCCCAATGGATCAACCGGCTGTTGTGCGCCACCATTGAGTGCTTTCGTGTTGAACGGGATACGAAGTTAATAAGTCTACTCCGGTAGATCACGTGATAAGCAGTCCCGAATCGGTTCAATTCGAACACTGAACGACCCCACGCGAAACGCACATGGTGCAGCACCCATTTCCAATCCGTCGTAGACTGTTCGCCGCACGCAGGTGGCTCGCTGGGGAGTCACCGGCAGGGAGGAAGGACATTCTCTTTGGATACAGCGAAGTTGTTGCAGCAACTGGAGTTCCGTAGCATTGGGCCGACGCGCGGTGGGCGTGTCGTCGCCGTGGCAGGACATTCGAGTCATCCGGCCACGTTCTACTTCGGCTCGACCGGCGGTGGTGTCTGGAAGACGACCGACGCCGGACAGTACTGGGAAAACGTTTCCGACGGGTTCTTCAAGCGCGCCTCGGTTGGTGGGATCGCCGTCGCCGAGTCGGACCCGAACGTCATCTACGTCGGGATGGGTGAAAGCACGATCCGAGGCAATGTCAGCCACGGCGACGGTGTCTACAAGTCGACCGACGCTGGGAAGACTTGGACGCATCTCGGTCTGGAGAAGACGCGCAATATCGGCAAGGTGCGCGTCGATCCCCGCGATTCCGACCATGTCTATGTCGCAGCGTTCGGCCACGCCCACGGACCAAATGCTGAGCGCGGCCTCTATCGCTCGCTCGACGGCGGCAAGACCTGGGACAACATCCTCTTCGGTTCTGAACGCGCTGGCGTCAACGATCTTTCGATCGATCCGAACAA
>JBGSWU010000497.1:0-3501 GCA_041751795.1 Thermomicrobiales bacterium | reverse complement strand
CGCGACAGCAAGCAGCCCTCCGCTCCAGATTGCGGTGCCAAGCAGATGGAGCCAGTCGAGCGCGACCGGCAGCGATTGTGCGCCTCCGCGTGCCGCCGCGTGGCTGCCAAGGCTGGTGGTCAACAGCACCAGTGCTGCGATCCAGCCGGACCATATCCAGACGATCCTGCCCTGACCATTCGTTGATACGAGCCGGGGGCCGCGCGCCAGCAACCAGATCAGGACCGCCATCGCCACGATCAGCACCGAGCGTGACAACCAGAGCGCCCCATAGCGCGTGCCCGTCAGCAGCGAGACCAGCGGCTCGCCAACGACGACGAGGTCGGTGGAACGCGTTGCGTTCATGATCTGAATGATGGCTGCGGCGAGATGCCCCAGCAGCAGGCTGACGAACGCCAGGAGCATGACGATGCGAAAGCGGCGCGCCGGTATTGCGACACGACGATTATCGGCATCGCGAAGTACGGGCATCAGAACGATGGGAACGAAGAACAGCAGCCCCGCAAGCACCGCCTGGCCCAGCAGGCTCATCCAGCGGACCGTTGCTTCGATAGCCTGAGGGACGACCTTGTCGGTGCTGACCGTCTCAGCGAGTTCGGCCTCCTGCGTCAGGCTCGGCAGGATGGCCTGTCCGACGGTGAACGAGAAGTAGCCGTCTGAGATATGACCATCGACGGCAGAGAGCGTCGACCAGACGACCGTATAACTGCCTTCCGCCAGCGGTTCCGATATTCTCAGCTGGATTGCCAGCCCCGAACTGTCGGATGGAGATGTGAGTTCATCCGCGAGCACCCGCGAGCCGGAGCGGGTCAGCACGTCGATCCGGCTGTAGTCGGCCTCGACTTCCTCGCTGAACCAGAGCGTGATCGCCGTTGGGCCATTGGTGAAGCTGGCAGCTGCGGCAGGATCAGAGCGCAACAGTGTCGCGTGCGCTGAAACCGGGGCTGCGCTAATCAGTGACGCGAGCCAGAGGCCAACCCAGACCAAGAGGGCGACAGACACTCGTCGTGCCGCAGATCGTTGATGGAATACGCTCATCAGGGGCAGTTGCTTCCCGCGAGGAACAGATGGATCTATCGCTTACCCGAACCCGGCCAGACGCTGGATTCGATTGCCCAGAGTATACGCCCGTTGCCTGTCTGACTGGCTCATTCCTCCCGGGAACGAACCCAAAGTGTCGTCCTGGCCTGTTCCACGATGAGTTCGATCGCGCCACCAATGTCGCTTCCCGCAGAAGTGATCCACGATCACCCCTCCTTCGTATCACCTTGTAACAGCGACGAACAACGCTGTTTCCAACGTTGCTTCCACCCCTCCTTTCCCTTCACTGAGGCCCCGGTTGCTCCCTTCAGGCACCGGGGTTTCAGTTTCCATTGCTCGTCAATCGCCCGCGTTCGGTAGCATCCAGCCTGTATCATCGTCGGTGGGTACATTGTCGAGTGCAGGACAGGTTGGGACGAATGAGCGAACACGAAGGAGTCGTTGAACTGACGCGGCAACTGGTTGCCGCCCGCAGCGACGCGACAGTTGGTGAGCAACAGGCCGCTGAGGTCGCACGGGCCGCAATGGTTGATCTTGGGTATCAGAACGTCACGGTCGATGCGCTTGGCAACGTGACCGGCAGCATCCCCGGAGTTGGTGAAACCGGCTGTGTCCTGTTCGATGGCCACGTCGATACGGTCGGCGTTGGCGACCAGAGCGCTTGGACAAGCGACCCGTACGCGATGGAGCAACGTGGCTCGCGGCTCTACGGGCGCGGTGTCTCAGACATGAAGGGTTCGATCGCGGCGATGATCTACGGCATCGCCCGACTCAAGGATGATCCGATTGCCTGCAATGTCGTCGTCTCCGTTTCCGTTGCCGAAGAACTCGTCGAAGGATATGCACTCGGTCACGTGCTCGATGCCTACGAGCCAAAAGCCGTCGTCATCGGCGAATCAACCAACATGGCGTTGTCACGGGCGCAACGTGGACGATCCGAAGTGCTGGTTGAGACGTTCGGCGTCCCGGCGCATTCATCGACGCCGCATCTGGGCCGGAACGCGATCAAGCCGATGGCCGCACTCGTTAACCTGCTGTCTCACCTCCCGATGCCCTCCGATGACCTCCTCGGCCCTGCGATTCTCGAAGTCACCGACATCATTTCCCACCCGTATCCTGCGCTTTCCGTCATTCCTGAGCACTGCATGGCCACCTTCGATCGCCGGATGCTTGTCGGTGAAACGGATGAAGACGTACTGAGCGAAGTCCAGGCGATCCTCGATGCGTACATGAAGGACGATCCCTCGCTCGACGCTCGTGCCACGATTGCGATCGACCGCTTCGACACCTATACGGGTTTCCACGTTGAAGCCCCGAATAGTGCGCCGGCGTGGCGAATGGCCGACGATGCGCCGATCGTCCAGGCCGGGATCGATGCATTGATCCACGCCGGTCTGCTACCGATCCTCTCGCATTACAGCTTTTGCACCAATGGCAGTGAATCCGCAGGGCGGCGTGGCATTCCAACAATTGGTTTCGGTCCTGGTGATGAAGCCGAGGCGCACCGGATCGACGAATCATTGGAGATATCGCATCTCTACGCTGCGATCATCGGGTACGAGATGCTGGCTCGCGAGTTGGCGAGGCTGTGATGTGTGGGACTCGGGAGCCGGGATTCGGGAAACGGGGTCAGTTGATACCTCATCCCGGAATGCCAGGTTCGAATGAGTCTCGCGAATCCCGAATCCCGAATCCTGAATCCCGATCCACCACCGACCCACAGGATGAACGCTTCGACGTACTCGATCCGGATGGACGACCGACCGGATCAACCAAGCGTCGCGGCGATATCCACCGTGACGGCGACTGGCACGGTGCGCTTCACATCTGGGTTGGTGGGGTCGGAGGTGACGGTGTGCCGTTCGTCTTGTTTCAGCGTCGATCACCGACCAAAGACACCTGGCCAGGATACCTCGACACGACAATCGGTGGGCACATTCGCTCGGGCGAAACGCTCGACGAGACGGTCCGTGAGGCGGAGGAAGAGATCGGTCTTGCCGTTGGTCTCGCAGACCTGACCTTTATCGGTCGCCGCTTCGTTGAAGGCGGCGACGGAGTTGCTCAAGATCGCGAGATCCAGTCGGTTTACGCAGTCCGGTGCGATCAACTCCTGACGGAATATCGCCTGCACCCTGAAGAGGTGTCCGCGATCGTCGCCATCCCGCTCGCTTCTGCCCTGCGTCTCTTCGCCGGTGATCTGGATAGCGTCACGGCCCAGGAGTGTCCACGCGACGCAGAGCCGTTCAATGTGACACTGACTCGAGATGATTTCGTCGGCTCCCACCCGGGATACCCGCTGGCAGCGCTTCATGCATTGCAGCTAACGATCGACGGGGCAACACCCGAACCATTCGAGTTGCGACCGGCGGAGCCCGATCGATAAACCCCCATGTCGTCCTGAGCCGCAGCGAAGGACCTCCCTGGATCTAGCTGCCTTGGGTGTTGGACGTGGAGAGATCC
>JBGSWU010000496.1:0-4256 GCA_041751795.1 Thermomicrobiales bacterium | reverse complement strand
GGTAGTACTCGCCCTTAGACGAGATCGGGACATCTCCGATTGCCGACTCCAGCCAGCTGCGCTGAATGACACAAGCACCGGAGTTGACAGGCGTTGGGCCGCTGTAGACCTTCGTGTCTTCGTGTGCTTCGACGATTCCGGTGACTCGGCCACGGTCGTCCTGCCGATAGCGGCCATACGGGCCCGGTTCCGGCAGGACGACGGCGACGGTCGCCAGCAGTGGCTGCGATGCCAGTGTGGCGTCGAGCAGCATCCTCAATGTCTCGGCAGACATCAGCGGATGATCGCCGAAGATGACGACGACCCATTCGATTGATGAAGAAAGATGAGGAAGTGCAGTGCGCACTGCGTCGCCAGTTCCGAGCGGTTCGGCCTGCCAGGCGAACGTCACGTCGGTGATGACGTTGCGAAGCGCCTCGGAGGTTGGCCCGATCGTCAGGATGATCTGGCCGGGCGAGATGTCAGCCGCAGCGCGGACGACATGCTCCGCCATCGGCAGGCCCGCTATCCGATGAAGGACCTTTGGCGTATTAGAACGCATCCGGGTTCCACGCCCGGCTGTGAGGATGACGACGGCAACATTTCCGTAGCCGGTCACACCGCCGGGCTGGCGGTCGGGAGGTTCGCTGATTGGGCTGGTACTATCCGGGTCCAAGCGTCCCTATCACCACGACTGCAGCACGATAGCGGCTTCCTGCATGAAGCTCGTCACCCACGGTGACGAGATGCTCGCGGGCCAGGACTCGAACCTGAAATAAGGGTTCCAAAGACCCCTGTGATACCATTTCACCACCCGCGACCGCTCATGCAAGTGTAACGAATGCCTCCAAACCGGGCAACAGATTGGTACTTTCGGGACCGTTGGTAGGGTACCGAACGTTTTCTCCTGCACGCTATCATCGACATGAGGCACAGGCGCAACCGACGCGCCGTTTGTTCGCCCCTCGTCGATCCGGCAGATCCGGACAGGGCATGGAGATATAGAATGTCAATGGTGTTGCCCCCGCCCCAGACACGCGAGTTTGCTGAGCGATTAACGTCGCTCGCAGTTGAGTGTCGAGATGAACTGGAGCAGAGCAGTCAAGCGCTGCAGGAAATCGACATGCTCCTCAACCAGACGCAGGTCGAGGTCGACCGCCTTTCCCAGCGAGAAGCGCAACAGAACGCTCGAATCCGAGAAATGGAATCGAGCCTGGAATCGTTTCCCCGCGCAGATATCCGCAGCACCTATGTCGCCGCCCACGATGTCTCGTTGAGGCTGTTCATGATGCGGAATCAGCTCGAAGCGCTCGAATCGCGCCGTGAGTCGATCGACACACAGCAACAGAAGCTTCGGATGCTGCTCAATCTGGCCGAAATCAATCGCGACCAGTCGAACGATGCGATCGCGACGAACTCCCGGACGACGGCGTTACAGGGTGGGACGAGTCTGTTCGGCGAATCGACCATCGATATGGCACCGGAACTGATCCAGGCGAGGGAACGCGAGCGGCTTCGCATCTCGAAGCAACTGACCGATGGGCCAGCCCAGGTCCTCGCAAACCTGATCCTGCGAACCGAGGTCGTGAAGCGGGCAGCCGAGCGCGCTCCCGAATCCGTGATCGATGAGGTCAACGATCTTCGAGAAATGGCTGCCTCATCGTTGCTCAACGTTAGGCGCTCGATCTTCGAGATGCGACCGCTTGTTCTCGATGAACTCGGGCTTGTGCCGACCTTACGACGGTACTCAGCCGATTTCGCGCGAGAGAACGGCGCGACGATCACGATCAACGGCCCCGACCGGGACGATTCGATTGCCGGCCATACCCGCGTCGCCCTCTTTCGATTGATCCAGCAGGCGTTTCTGGCGTTGGTAACACCGAACGTTGGCACAACCGTCCAGTGTGACATCCGCTTCGAGGAAGCCCAGTTGGCCGTCCGGATGGATGCAAGCAGCATTGGGCCGAAGACGACGAACACGGTCGCCCACTTTGTCGAGGATAGTTACACGCTCGACGCCATCGAACTGATCGGCGGCTCGATTCAGCACGAATCACTGTCGACTGGTGTTCGCATCTCGATGGTTGTCCCGATCAGTAACAGCTGACCTTTAACGCGTTGACCGGTTGAGCGAGGCTGCCACGCAATGTGGCAGCCTCGTTTTCTTTCCTGCTCATGCATCTCCACCGGTCCGTCGGAGCGAGCCAACGAGGTTCATCCTGGGAACGGTCGTGTCTACGCAGTCCGTGGCATCTCCAATTGACGATAGCTACAGTTCAGAGGGAAACGCAGCGTCTACATCGCACCGTGTCTCGCGCCGGCGTCTCACCGATGCATCGAATATCTCCGGCGGTACCAACGGTGTGGTACCGCGGTACCGCTGGCCTGATCGTGGTCGGGGCTTTTGACCCATTTGAGATATCAGTATCCTGCCCTATGCTCTAAATGTCTTCGGAAATCCGCACTGGGAAGCCAAGACCTGACGAGAAGCGAACTGACCCGGCGATCTCGTCCAGTATGTTTTTGAGGTCCAATAGTTTGGCAGTAATTGCCGCATTTCTGGAAGGAGCCCATTGTGGTTCAGAATTTCTTCGCTCTTCTCGAGACCCTCAAGACCCGCGACGAAGAGGGACAGGGCCTGGTTGAGTACGCGCTGATCATCGCCCTCGTTTCGATCGCCCTGGTCGTCGCTCTTGGTGCGCTGGCGGGTGGCATCGGCGGCACGTTCACCACAATCACCAGCTCGCTCTAGGCACTGACCTCGAGCTCTCTATGGTACCGCGTCTGAGGGGCTCGTCAGGCGACGAGCCCCTCGTTCTGATTGCGGCACGGATCGTGGATTCGGTTCGCAGGTGGCGTTCTGTATCAGGAAGTCGGAGTCGTTGCATCCTATTTGTCCATAGATAGTTTGTGACGTTCACTGAGATCTGTATTTAGTTCGCGCAGTCTTTCAGGCAGGTAGTCAATCGTTAGATCCTGAACTGCCACCCCCAGTCAGAACAGTCGCGGCACCTCCTGATCAGGAACGGAGTTCTAAGTGATGAGCCTGATCGGAGTTGTTCTGGAACGAACTGCCGGGCATGCTGACGACGGACAAGGTCTTGTCGAGTACGCCCTGATCATTCTGCTGGTCGCGATCGCTCTAGTCAGTGTATTAGGGTTGTTTGCCAGCGGATTGATGTCATCGTTTTCGTTCTCAGCCAGCCAGCTGTAGACCAATTCTGTCGATGAAGCGGTCGAGTGACATTCAGGTTACTCGGCCGCTACCTATGTCCCGATGGAATAGGTGCTTTCGGATTCGTACAGCAGGCGGTCGTGATGGTCATGATCTCCAGGAATGAGGTAGTCGGTGAATCAGGGATTCACGAATAATATTGAACGAATCCAATGGTTCCTTCGGATGATTCCAGCGGTCTTGCTTGCCGTTCTTTACGGCTTCGTCGTTCTCTCTCAAGGCATGACGCTATCCAAGGATTTTTCTAAGGTCCTGAGTGGAGACAACTGGCCGCGGCACCTGCTGCTGTCGCTACACGCTGTATCTGTTGCGCTGTTCTTCGGCATCCTGGCGGCCATCATGTTCACTCGCCGTGAACCGATTCAACGCGAGCGTCGATTCATCGCCTGGATCCTCCCGATCGCTGTGACGCTGTCCATGTCCTCGATTGGTATTGCTGGGTACCAGGATTTCCCGTTGCCAGTCATGCTTGTTGCGACGTCCGCAGTCGTCGCAGGGACGATCATGACGCTCTATTCGCTGCGGTTTCTCGGACGCCACTTCGGTGTCGTTCCTGACGTACGCGGTCTGGTAACGAACGGCCCGTATGCTCACGTTCGTCATCCACTTTATGCCGGTGAAACAGTGACAACGATTGGTCTGTTCATCGCAGCGGCCAGTCCGGTTACAGCCGTCATGTTTGCGATCGGCATCGCTCTGCAGTACAAGCGTGCACGGCTCGAAGAACAGGCGCTGACGCGTGCGTTTCCAGAGTATGCGGATTACGCATCTCGTACTCCGATGCTGATCCCATTCGCAATTCTGCCGAAGCGACGCTTCCATGGAAACAAGGTCGCTGTTGAAGGCTAAGCCTAGGTAAGATTGAGTCATAGGTCGACAATCGGTTTGGAGATTGAGTGCACTGTGAGAATCATCTCGCTATGCACTCAACTGCTTTTCGGCAGACGTGACCAGACTCTCGACGTATCATAGGTTGGGCGTTCACTGAGTTGGGACGACAACCCTGAGTTCGGTCTTGTGTGATCGATTGAGCGAGGTCGTC
>JBGSWU010000495.1:0-17553 GCA_041751795.1 Thermomicrobiales bacterium | reverse complement strand
GATACGTCAATTATCTATCGGGCCCATGCGCTGCAACGCATGTTCGAGCGCAAGATCAGCGCGGATGACGTTCGTCAGATTGTGGCCGTTGGAGAAACGATCGAGGACTATCCCGACGATTTCCCGTATCCGAGCCGGTTGATTCTGGGATGGAGCGGCTCACGACCAATCCATATCGTCATAGCATTCAACGCCATGGCGTCCGAAACGATTATCGTTACCGTATACGAACCGGACCCGAAGCAGTGGTCGGCTGACATGAGGAATAGGAGCACAACGTGAAATGTGTTATCTGCAAGTTCGGTGAGACCCGACCTGGTTTCACAACGATGACGTTGACACGCGATGCGCTCACCCTCGTCGTCAAACGCGTTCCTGCGCAGGTTTGTGAGAATTGCGGTGAAGCATATGTCGATGAACCTACGGCTGCCAGCGTGTTCCAGGCTGCTGAAGTTGCAGCCCAATCGGGAGTTCAGGTTGAAGTTCGAGAGTTTGTCGCGGCCTAGTCGCGACAACTGTTTCGTGGCGACACTGGAGCAGAAATCGGTTCACTGATTCGGAACATCCAGCTCATCCCATGAAGCTATTTCTGAAGCCTATTGTCGTGAAATGATCATGCATTTCGTCGCTCGAAGCGTGCCCAGGAAGGTGAATCCGCTTGTGAATCAGTATCGACACGATATGACGAATCTTTGTCAATCAAGCACCCACCATTAAACGGATGTTAGGCATGAAAAATGACGATGAACGGCGAAGACATTCGTGAATTGATCGAAAGCTTCCAAGGGGAAGTGGCATTTCTGGCGAGCAATCTGGTGACTGGGGAAGAGATCGGATACCGGCCTGAGCGGGTGATGCCGACGGCGTCGACGATCAAGATCATTGTGCTGGCGGAGTTGTTCCGGCAGGTTGAGGCTGGCACGATCGACCTTGACTCAGACGTGGAAATGGTGCCGGAAGACCGGCGCGGTGGGTCAGGCATTCTGAAGGACCTGTCGGGAGGTGTCCGAGCGACGGTGCGGGACCACGCGACACTGATGATCGCGCTGTCAGACAACACGGCGACCGCGGTGCTGGTGCGACTGCTCGGGCGCGATCGGATTGTCCAGTCGGCGCATGAGTGGGGAATGACCGATACGAGCGCGAGTTTCGATCGGGGAGCGACTCGGGGGGCGCGCGCGTACGCCGCGAGCACACCTCGCGATCTCGTGCATCTACTTAGTCTGATCGCGACGGATGCGCTGATCTCCGCAGAGGCGTGTAAGGCGATGCGAGATATTCTCGGGACGCAGCAGTTCCACGAGCAAATCGGGCGGATGCTGCCGTTCCATCAGTATGCGCGTGAGGGCTACGTTCATCAGGGGCCGCTCGTCGTCCGGTCGAAAAGTGGCTTCATGGCAGATGATAGCGGGGCCGTGCGCGTTGACGCTGGGATTGTAGAGATTGCGGACGGACCGCGCTGGGTGATCGCGCTGATGACCGAAGGGAACTCTGATCGCCGGTTCCACCCGGAGCATCCAGGGATGGTTCTCAATGGGCGCCTGTCGCGGATGGTGTATGACGCCTGGTCGGGCGAGGCAACCGAAGCCAAAGGAGGGTCGTTGTGACGGTCGAACGGACTGGTGAGGCCCACGAACTGGGCGAGCAGTTGACGGTGCTGGGTTCGAAACTGGCAGCAGGGATGCCAGCGCCGGAGTTCACGCTGGAGTACATGGACCCGAATGACAACTCGATTCGATCCGTGACGTTAGCTGACTCGGCTGGGAGCGTCCGGCTGCTGAACGTCATCAACTCGATCGATACGCCTGTGTGCCACGTCGAAACCAGTACGTGGGAGCAGCGTCGCGGAGACCTGCCTGATGACATCCGGATATTGACGATCAGCATGGATCTGCCGTTTGCACAGGCAAGGTGGCACAGTGCCGAGAAGATCGGACATATGTCGCTGTCAGCGCACAAGAACGAGCAATTTGGGATCGATTATGGCGTGTTGATCAAAGAATGGCGTTTGCTGCAGCGTGCCGTCTTCGTGATCGATGGTAGCGGGAGCATTGTTCACGGCGAGTACGTTGGCGACCAGATGCTCGAACCGAATTACGATGCGGCAGTCGCTGCGGCGCGGTTGGCGCTGACATAGATCCGCCATGTGGTGTGCATTACCTTCGTGAATCGTGGCGGCGGAGTCAGTGCCCCGCCGCTTCTTCGTTTGGATTTGGCGACGTCGACAGCCGAAGCAGGATGAACCCAATGATGCCCGCGACGATTGAGGCGGCGAGGATGCCGATCTTCGCCAGTGCCAGCCGATGCTCGTCGATAAATGCGAGGTCGGCAATAAAGAGTGACATCGTGAAGCCGATGCCGGCGAGGCACGCAGCCCCATAGATGTGCCGCCAGCCGACGCCGTCTGGCAATGACGAGAATCCGGCGCGGACCATTATCCAGGCGACGAGCGTGATACCGATCTGTTTACCGAGCACGAGTCCAGCGACGATGCCGAGACTCAGCGAACTGGTCAACGCTTCTTCGACGTTGTCGCCGATTGATACTCCGGCATTGGCGAGCGCGAAAATTGGCACGATCAAAAATGCAACCAATGGATGAAGGTTGTGCTCCAGTTTCTGCATTGGCGATTGCACCTGCTCGTTGGCCGTTTCCAGGTCCTGAAGGGCTGACAGGTGTCTGTGGTTGGTGAGAACGTTCCTGCCGTGTTCCCCGGCGCTGTCGAACTCGTCGATCGCGACGCGTGAGCGGTCAATGTACTGATCGACATCGATCCGCGTGCGGGCTGGAATCGTCAGCGCGAGAAGCACGCCTGCCACTGTTGCGTGGATCCCCGATTCGACGAAAGCAACCCAGACCACGATACCGAGGATGGCATAGACGGCAATGTGTCGGATACCAACGAAATTTGCTGCCATGAGTAAAGCGATGATGCCGATCCCGGCGAACAAATAGGTCCACTCGACGGCGTCGGTGTAAAAGATCGCGATCACAAGGACAGCAAGAATGTCGTCGACGATGGCAAGAGCGGTCAGGAAGACCTTCAACCCGGTCGGAATACGACTGCCGAGGATGGCAAGCACGCCGAGCGCGAAGGCGATATCGGTCGCCATTGGCACGCCCCAGCCACGGACATTATCGCTACCGATGGTGAGCGCGACGAAGATCGCCGCTGGAAGGATCGCGCCACCTGCTGCGGCTGCAATCGGCAGGATCGCCTGCCGGAATGATGAGAGTTCGCCAACGAGAAACTCACGCTTGATTTCCAACCCGACGACGAAAAAGAAGATCGCCATTAGACCGTCGTTGATCCAGTGCGAGAGCGTCATCGTCATCCCGTACCGACCCAGTTGAATTGTGGCGTCTGCGTGCCAGAGGTCGACGTACTGGTCGCCCCATGGCGAGTTTGCCCAGACGAGGGCAACGACGGTCGCGATGAAGAGGAGAATGCCGCCGGATGCCTCGGTATGAGCGAATTCCCGGAACGGAGTCAGAACGCGGGTGACGCCTGGATGGGGTTGCCTCGTTGGGATGACGTTCGCCTTGCTGCTCATCGAACTCCTGTCGTTGCGATTGATGTTATCGGATAGAGGTTGTTAATGAACGGCTTCCGCGACCGTTCGCTGTTTTAGGATTATCGGCGGAGGTGATCGGTGTCAAGCAACCGTCAACGCAAACCACAAACGAGTTCGAACTGGCAACGATCATTACGTTACCTGTCGTTGAACCGTCCGGAATATCCGTGCCACATGGTACGCTTTCCATGGTGTTCCAACACCGGGGATGTCATGTTGCCCGTATCCACATGACTAGGTGGGGACTGTCGGCTGACGGTCTTTTTGTATGCCCGCGAACCAGCGGATATTTCTGGGGTGGGGAGCAGCCGTGTCCGAATTAGCGATCGCAACGATCATTTTCCTGGTCACGTATGCCGTCATTATCAGCGAGCGGCTCGATCGGTCTGTGGTGGCACTGACGGGCGGGGCGCTGATGATCGCGTTCGGCGTGCTCAACCAGGAGCAGGCGACAGAAGCGGTCGACTTCAACACGCTCGCGCTGCTGATCGGCATGATGATTCTCGTCAACGTCATGAAGCGAACCGGCGTGTTCCGTTACGTCGGCTGGAAGACCGCCGGGGTCGTCGGAGGCAACCCGTGGTTACTGATGCTAGGCTTCGCCATCTTCACGGCGATCGCGTCGGCGTTTCTCGATAACGTAACGACGATTCTCCTGATGGTGCCTGTCACAATCGCGATCTGCGATGACCTGGGCCTGGACGCGCGTCCGTTTTTGGTCACCGAGGTGATCGCGAGTAACATCGGTGGAACGGCAACCCTGATCGGTGATCCACCCAACATTCTGATCGGTAGCGCGACCAATTACGATTTCATGTCATTTCTCGTCAATCTCGGACCCCTTGTGCTGATCCTGATGCCATTCACACTGTTTGGTTTCTGGATCGTGTACGGCAGAAACGGTCGTCTCGGATCGATCACCGCTGCTGCGAAAGAGACGCTGCAGCAGGCTGATGCGCGGGCGCACATTAGCGATGACGCGTTACTCGTTCGCTCGATGTTCGTGCTCGGTTTGACGATTCTCGGCTTCATGTTCCATGGCGCCCTGCACTTTGAAGCAGGGACCATCGCGATGTTCGGCGCAATTCTCCTCATGCTGTTGAGCGGTATCGACTTTCACAGCATTCTCGGTGAAGTCGAGTGGGGAACGATCTTCTTCTTCGTGGGCTTGTTCGTGCTCGTTGGTGGCCTCGAAGAGGTCGGCCTGCTGGAGCGGATTGCGCGGGAAGTGACGTCGCTGACCGACGGCAACATTACGCTGACCGTGCTGCTCATTCTTTGGTTCGCGGCGATCGCGTCGGCGATTGTCGATAATATTCCCGCTGTCGCTACGATGATCCCACTGACATTCTCGATCGCGCGATTGTTGTTTCCGGACCTTGCAGCACTCGGCGATGTTGAACTGGCTGCGCAGCCGGAGGTCGCCCCGCTGTGGTGGGCACTCGCGCTGGGTGCATGTCTCGGTGGAAACGGAACGTTGGTGGGCGCGTCGGCAAACGTCGTTGCTGTGGGCATCGCTGAGCGACGCGGCGAACACATCGGCTTCTGGGGATTTACACGAGTGGGCCTACCATTTGCGCTGATGACGCTCGTGTTTGCAAGTTTTTACGTTTGGTTGCGATACCTGATGTAGGGCAGTATCGAACGTCGTCGCCCCTGCGCGATCGTTCACTAGAACAATCGCGCAGGGGTTCGTTGCTGTGCGGGATCAGGGCGCAGAGGTGCGAGCGGCCTGAACGAAGCACGAGATGCGCGCGCTTGACAGTCCATCTGCGGATGTAAATTCGCCGGAGGTCTGGACGACGGGTTGGAGAACGAGTTCGCCTGAAGTATCGCGGGTGAGAATGTACGTGACCAGCATCGAATCCGCGCGAAATTCGCCACCGTCTTCAACGATACCCCCACCAGTCCAGTAGCCATAGCCGCTGCTGATCGCCTCCCAGATTTCGTCAGACCGATGCAGACTGGCCGGTTCAGTGTCCGTCATCGTGAGCCAGTAACCGAATGCCTCAGTCACCGCGCCATCGGCGTTGACATAGATCGTGACACCGAGCGGATGGCCGAGGCCAATCTCTGGCATGGCAGCATAGCGCACGTCGAGACGCCAACTGGTATCGCTGGCTGGCTCAGCCTGTATTGCGGTATCGAGTTGTTCGACCGGATAGCCAATGTCAGTGAGCCAGACGCTTGCGGCGTTGATGATCTGATCGAGCGGAATCGCTTCTCCGATGCCGGACTCAGCCAGTGACACTGCGAATGCTCCGGTTTCAGGTGTCCAATGGAATGAGCCGCGTGTATCGTCGAACAGATGATGGACGGTTCGACCCTGCGGCGCATCAGTGACGATCTCGCCCTGCAGCCCGATTTCGTTTGCGATGGATGTGACGAACGTTTCCGGATCGACACTCGGAGGAACGAATCGATAGATCCATGTTTCGCTACCAAGTTCAGGGAGCGGTGTCTCCAACATATAGGCGACGTTGGTGGGCGCTGCGCCCCCTCCGCCGTCCGCGGCTGGCTGTGGTCCATGCTCGATGTGTTGCCGGTCCACAGGCGGGACGCGTGCCAGCGATGGACCAGCCGTCGATTCGGACGTCGAGGTTAGTTCAATCGTTCGGGTTG
The DNA here is from genome assembly GCA_041751795.1 of Thermomicrobiales bacterium. GTDB lineage: Bacteria > Chloroflexota > Chloroflexia > Thermomicrobiales > CFX8 > JBBECJ01. The sequence continues at coordinate 11,356 of JBGSWU010000495.1, read as the reverse complement.
CCGGCACGGTTTCCGTCGACGTTGGTTCAGTTCCGATTTCGGTGGATGGCGTTTCACCAGCGGCGTCGGTCGCTTCGGCACTCGGCTGAAGCGCGGTCATGCTGGACGGTTGGGTTGGAACCGTTGCTTCCGGGGTCGAATCTGACAAGTTGCTATCCGTTTGAGCAGTCATCGTCGCAATTCCGGCTACCGTAGCCGTCATCTGATTGGCGGTAATGTTCGTCCCGTTCGTGAACCCTGTTTGGCTGTCGTCGTCGTCGTTGAGCCAGATGCCCATCGTGCCGACACTCACGGCCGCGATGAGGACCGCTGCAATCGCACTGACGGCAGCGACCCATGGGAATCGCGTTGGTGAGGCTGTTCGAGTTCTTGGAACGGTAACTGGTCTTGTCGCCGTCAGTTGGTCTTTAAGACCGATCCGGAACATCGGATCTGGAAGATCGTTTGGCAACTCGTCGCGTAATCGAGTTGCGAGATTGAGAAGATCGTTGAGTTCCGGGTCCGTGAGAACAGGTACCGGGCCACCGCCGAGCATACGGTCGATGGCGCTATTGAGGCGCTCTGTGCTGTCACTTCCGGCACCTTGCCGGATTGGCTGTGAGTTGTCAGGCATAGGTGCGCTCCATGGAGGCACGAAGGCTGACGAGCGCACGATGGACGAGTTGCTTGATGGCGCCCTCGGAGCGGCCCATCATGTCGCCAATCTCGCGATTCTTCATCCCGTGAGAGAACTTCAACACCAGAACCCTCTGCTGGTCGGGCGGTAGCCGTTTAATTCGTTCGGCCAGTTCGCCCGCCTGTTCCGATCGCCATGCCAGATCGGCCGGATCATCGTCGGTTTCTTCGTACCCGCTGAACACCGTGACATCCTCGACGGCAATCTCGCGTCCGCTCGTTCGGCCACGCCGGTTGATGATGTTGCCAGCGATACGGAACAGCCATGCCCCGAAAGGGAGACCGCGCCACTCGTATGCTGGTAGCGCCTGAATCGCTTGCTGAAACGTTTGGGCCGTGATGTCTTCCGCCTCATGATGTGTTCCGACGCGTCGGTAAGCGAATCGATAGATCCGGTCGACGTACAATTCATAAAGGGGGCCGAATGCGGCAGGATCACGTTTCGCGGCAGCGACTAACGCGCCCTCATCAACGATGTCGGACGATCCGGGAACTGGTTCGATGTTGTACCGGTCTCCGGCGCCCGTCAACGGGTTCACCCCTTTACGTCTGCACAATCCGCTTCTCGTGACAGGGTTACGCGGCGTCCAATAGTCAAGGCTCGAGACCCCAACACGATCAGGCAATTCGTGTCCTCGCGAGGTTGCCTCCGACGAACAGCCTGCCTATGGCATGCCAACCACTACGGTCAGGACGTAACTGTCACCAATTGTAGTTCCCACACATCGCGCGCGGGTCACCCACGGGCATATCTGGAATGGCGCGTTCACCCCAGCACGTATCATGCACCATGAACCTGAGAGGAAGATGAATCGGGAAGAAAGGGGCGAGATGGATACACAGATCGAACCTGAGAATCTACAGATTCGTCCGGCACGTGCCGACGACGCTGCCGCGATCACCGAGATCTATAACCAGGGGATCCTCGGTCGGCAGGCAACATTCGAGACCCGGCTGCGTACCGCAGACGAAATGCGTGAATCGCTGCGATCGGGAGAGGGGCGGTTCCCGTATCTCGTGTCGGAGATTGGTGACACCGTCATTGGATGGGCGAGCGTGTCTACTTATCGAACGCGAGAGTGCTACAACGGCATTGGTGAGTTCTCGATCTACGTTCACGACCTTTGGCAAAAGGTGGGCGTCGGACGGCTTCTCCTTCCGGCACTCATTGAAGCCGCCGAGGCGGCTGGGTTCTGGAAACTCCTGAGCCGGGTGTTTCCGGAGAATACCGGCAGCTTGCGGCTGGCGGCTGCTTGCGGCTTTCGCGAGGTCGGGACGTATGTCAAGCACGCGCAACTCGATGGCGTCTGGCGAGATGTTGTGATTATCGAGCGGCTTATTCCGGCAAATCAGCCATCGTAACGGGTTTTCGTCTCGGCGCACCAAGAGAATAAGCCAGAATATAGGCGTCGATATAGCCAGGAATATATCGAAGATGATATACGTTGTAACCAACGACCTAGTCCGAGGGCATCTGACCGGACACATGTGTGGCGGCCGTGTTGCCGGACAGAGCCTTCGGACCGAGGTCTTTTCCCGTTTCCTCAACGTCTATGTTTTGGCCGATGCTGCTGCTTGAGCAAAGCCACTCGGTCAGTTGAACACACGCAACGATCTCTTTGCGAATGGAACAGAACAACCCCCGGGGCAAATCCGTTGACTCGCCCCGGGGGTGATTGCTTGTCTACGCTGAGTCAAGCTCGACCGAAAGTTAGCAGATGATCGACCATGAGCGGGAGTTGTTGCCCTCGAAGCGTTCATAGACTTGATTGAACGCATCGGCCATCACGGTGCCACCGGTTTCGCAGTAGCTTCCCCGGTAAAACCGGACAACAGTAGATGCTCCTGCGTTCAGCCCGGAGACCGGGAGGTATGAGCCATTGTTACTGACGTAGAACGAGCCTGCTGCTGTATTGCCCTGATTTACGACAACGGCATCAGTGTAGTGTCCGCCATTCCGCGAATATCCTTGATACGTGCTGCTGACGACGAGGTCGGCAGCGACCCGTTCATAGACTCCGCCTGGGGGACGGTAGTACATCTCTGCTGCATCTGCTCCGTCGGACATTGCGACGAAGCCGATGAGTAGCGCCACGATGAGGGCTGGGATCACAATGAGCCGACGGTAAGGTGACAACATCGTTGTCTCCTTCTGACTGTGCTGCTGCTGGTCCACATCGACCGTGTGGTGATTACAGCCGAACGCAAGCAGGCGGGCTGTATGGCACGATACAGCCCGCCTGCTTGCGTTCGTTCACAATCAAACGGAGAGTATGAACTACGGTAGTTCCGGAGCAGGAATGAACTGTGGTGCGCGGCGGTGCATCGTTGCCTGCTCGAAGGCGTAGGCGAGCCCAATCAGCGTGGGTTCGCTCCAGGCACGGCCCATGAATGTCAGTCCGACGGGCAGGCCATAACTATAGCCCGCTGGAACCGTCACAAGCGGGTATCCGGCCATCGCTGCTGGCGACGAACTCGCACCGAGAAAGTGGTCACCGTTGACGAGATCGGTTGGCCAGGCCGGTGAGCCGGTTGGCGCGACGAGCGCGTCGAGATCGTACTCATCCATCACGGCGTCGATACCCTCGGTCCGTGACAATCGATGGCTCGTTTCGAGTGCTTCACGATACGCATCATCGGTGATCGGACCGATATTGAGCGCGAGCTCGAGGATTTCCTGCCCAAAGTAGGGCAGTTCGATGCTTGCGTTTGCGGTGTTGAACTCGATCAACTCGGCAAGCGTTCGAACGGGGACATCGGCTGGCATCGTCGCGAAGTAGGCATTGAGATCAGGCTCGAACTCATACAGAAGAACGTTGAATTCTGCTGGGCTGCTGGCGATTTCTTCGGCGGTCGGAATATCGGCAGGGTCGATGATCTCAGCCCCGAGTTCGCGCATCCGCTCGATCGCTGCGTTGCAGATGGCGTCGGCTTCAGGACTGTATCCCCAGTAGCCACCGGTGCGCGGCACGCCAATTCGCGCGCCTGCCAGCGCGCCTTCGTCGAGGAACTGGAGATAGTCGTCGAGCGCATGGTCGGCGCTGGCTGCGGTCATCGGATCACGCGGGTCTGGTCCTGCCAGCGCACCAAGGACGGCAGCAGCGTCAGCGACAGTGCGGGCCATCGGGCCGACGGTGTCCTGCGAGTGGGAAATTGGTATGACTCCGGCCCGGCTCGTCAGGCCAACCGTCGGCTTGATCCCGACAAGCCCGCACGACGTTGACGGACAGACGATCGAACCATCAGTCTCGGTACCGAGCGCGACGGCGGCGAGATTAGCAGAGATTGCTGCTCCCGACCCAGCGCTTGAGCCACACGGATTGTGGGTCAGATAATAGGGATTCTTCGTTTGCCGACCGATACCGCTCCATCCGCTCGACGATTGGAATCCTCGGAAGTTGGCCCACTCGCTGAGATTTGTCTTTCCGAGGATGATCGCTCCTGCGTCGCGGAGCCGGGCAGTCAATGTCGCGTCCTGGAGCGGGTAATTGTTGGCGAGCGCGATTGAGCCAGCAGTATTTGGCATACCGACGACGTCGATATTGTCCTTCAAGAGCACCGGTATACCGTGGAGCGGGCCGCGAACCGAACCCGCTGCGCGTTCGTTGTCCAGTTGTTCGGCGGTGTGGAGTGCGCCGCTTGCGTCAGTGATGAGGACGGAACGAAGCATTGGTCCAGCGTGGTCGTATGCGGCGATGCGTTCCAGATACATCCCGACAAGCTGACGCGATGTCATCGTCCCGGCGTCCATCATTGCCTGCAGGTCGGCAATCGTCGCTTCTTCTAACCCGTTGTGTACGGGGTACCACGATCCGGTCGCCATCGCCGTCCGGACCGATGTTGTGCCGGCCAACCCAGCAACAGCGGTTCCCGCCGCTGCGATTGCACTACGCTGAAGGAGGGCACGCCGGCTGATTCTTGTACGCGATAACATCCCCGAACCTCCCTTGACTACTCGGCGCACAGCCGAACTGGCCGAACTGCACGGAATCCGGCCATGACAGGTGACAGCACCTCAGATAGCGTCGCCTTTTGCGGTTCTGAGCCCCTGGGAGCATCGGTGGAGTCGACACCCGTGGGTGCCCGTAACGTGGCGTCTGAGGTAGGAAGACACCGTAGTCCTGAGACTGGTTTCTGTCAACACCATCTTGTCAGATGGACATGAGGCGTAACGGGGCTATTGCTCGTCAGCCAACGGTACAAAGATCGAGAGGCGTGGTTCGGACCCGACACCACGTGTGATGTGGCCTTTGCCAGTGGTGTCATCAGCGAGCATGATCGACCCGGGGCCAATCTGGCGAATCTCGCCGTCACTGGCTTCGACTTCTGCATGGCCCGACAGCGTAATCACGAACTGTCGTCGAGGAGCGGGATGCCAGTCGATGAACTGGTCGGCAGGGCTTTGACGAAAGATGATACCTGTGGCAGGGATCAAATCTGAGAGTGCCGATCCGTTGCTCGGCTGATCGATCGCGACATCGAGGTCCTCGAAATGCGACTCACCTTGATCGTCTGCATAGATCCTGAAGTACCGCATTGGTTCCTTCCAGCCGGTCGATGTCTGCCAGGCAGTTCTGGGCGCGACCGATCATGTTACGGAAGTTCGAGCCCGTAGGATTCGAGGAGCGCCGCATCATGGATGATGTCGTCAGTTGGGGCATCGATAATGACACGCCCTTCCTGCATGATGATCGCTCGCGTGAACAGGTCGCGAACGAGACGCATGTCGTGCGTTGATGCAATCAGCGTTTGCGGCAGCGTTTCAAGCAACTCGATCAGTCCTCGGCGGGCGCGTGGGTCGAGTCCGGCAGATGGTTCGTCGAGAACGAGTATCTTCGGGTCCATGGCCAGTACTGTCGCCAGGCTGATCCGCTTGCGCTGACCGAGCGAGAGTTGGTGAGGCATTCGCTTCTCGAATCCTGACATGTCAACCGCAGCAAGCGCCCGTTCGACCCGTCCGGCAATCTCATCCTTCGGCAGGCCCATATACAGCGGGCCGTAGGCAACGTCATCGTAGACGGTTGGCGAGAATAACTGGTCGTCGGGATTCTGGAAGACGACACCGACCAGTGCTCGAATCTGTTTCAGCGTCTCATCGTTGAGTTGCATACCGCAGATATCGATTGCACCGCGTGGGTGAGGTGCTCGAACGATCCCGTTCAGGTGCATCAGCAACGTTGATTTGCCGGCGCCGTTTGGTCCCATCAGCGCAATGCGTTCGCCTTCGTGGATCGTCAGCTCGATATCTCGGAGGGCGACATGGCTGTTTGGGTAGGCATACGATAGCCCGCGAACCTCGACGGCAGTGGGTCCAGATGACGGGTAGCCGTTGTCGATAGCGTTGTGCACCGGTCGGGTTTTAAAGTCGAGCATAGAGCACCAGTCCTCCGAGGAGCATGATCGTACTGAACAGTAATAGCCAGTCGACGCGCACCAGCGCACGGTCGTTGGCGAAGCGGATCGTGCCGTCGTAGCCACGCGCTTGCATCGCGGCATGAATTCGCTCACTTCGTTCGAACGAGCGCAGGAACAGCGAACCGACCATGTTGCCGAGCACTCGCGCTCGCCAGCCTATCGAACCGCCTGACGCGGTTACGTTTGGCGACGCAGCGCTTCGAGCATCGCGGGCGCGCATCATTCTTTGGGCTTCTCCGCCGATGACATACAGGTAGCGGTACATGAAGAAGATCGTCGCAGCGAGGACTCGAGGAACGCGGAGTCGTTCGAGGCCGCGAATCAGGTCAATGGGTTGCGTGCATGAGGTCAGTACGACGGCCAGGATGACCGCCATCCACGACTTGATCATGATGCTGGCGACCGCCGTGAGCCCTTCAGCCGACGCGGTCCAGCCGAGGAGTGGAACAGTAAACACCGTGTCACCAGGGCGAGTGAAGATCAGTGGAATTGCCGCGGCCACGAATGGAAGTGCAATGAGCGCACGGCGAAACACCAGGAGCGGTGGCAGTTGACTCAGCGCGATTGCCATGAGCGCGACAAGGCCAAAGCCAGCGTACGCCAGCCAGTGCCCTTCCGGAACCGTGGTGACCGCGAATGCGAAGAGGACAGCGATCAGTATCTTGACGCGCGGATCGGCACGATACAGAAGGCCGGTTCCGTGGTGGTATCGCTCGCTAATGGCAAAAACGGACATCGGTGTCTACCCCGTTCTGCTCGATGGTTGATGGGTCGGCGGGGACGTTGTCTTCGCTCGCGAGCGTGCCAGCATCTTCATTCCATAGCCGATGCCGAGGCCGATCGCCGCAACGATCAGGACGCCAACGATCCCTGACAGGATCGTGGCGAGACGCTCGTTCTCGACACCGGGGAAGGTGTAGTCAGGGATGATTTCGTACCCCGGATCTTTGGCCGTGTCGAGGAACTCTTTGTCCTCGGCGACGCGTTCCAGTCCATCCGGGTCGCTCGACGCGAATGGGCTGAACAGCGTGATCAGCAGGGCGACACCGATACCTACGGCGATCAGGATGCTCCAATTGCGACGACTTTTCATTTCAGGTGCGCTCCCCAGACAAGGCTGTGTAGCCGATTGGATCCGATTCCTCAGGCGTGACGTTCAACAGGTCCGGTCGCGCTGACAGGATGAGCGCTACTGCACCGACGCTGATCAATCCTTCGCCAATGCCGATCAATGCATGGATACCGAGCATGGCTGGAAGAACGATGCTCAATTCGGAGGTATCGGAAACGACGAGTTGGATGGAGGTGAGCAGCGCCGAAAGCATCACGCTGATCCAAGCTGCCGTAAAGGTTGCACCGAGGACGAACGGGCGTTTGTATCGTCCGACCGCGCCGATAGTACGGTAGACGACGAATCCTATGAGAGCAGTTGCAACGCCCATGTTGAAGACGTTAGCACCAAGTGCGGCCAGCCCACCGTCCTGAAACACGAGCGCCTGGATACCAACCACCGAGGTCATGACAATGATGGCCGCCCACGGGCCGAGGAGGATGGCCGCAAGCGCACCGCCCAGCATATGACCTGACGTGCCGCCTGGAACGGCAAAGTTCATCATCTGGGCTGCGAAAGTGAACGCTGCCAAGACGCCCATCAACGGAGCGGTGCTTTCCTTCAACGTGCGATTGGTCTGGCGGACTGCGAATCCGACGGCGATCCCCGCGAGGACGTAAAACACGAGTGCTACGGGTGCACTGAGGAATCCATCTGGAATATGGAGAAAGATCGGAATAGCCGGAAGGGTCATGCGTTCTCCAGTGTGACATGAATTCTGTATCAGTACGACGGGGATAGGTTTCAGCGACCGTTCGTAATTGCGACTACTCGCAAGTACGAATGATGGTAGGTGTCCGGATGACTCTCGTCAAGTGCAGATTTCGATGGATTTGGGAGTCGAAGTAGATGGGTGGTCATCGATCGCCGGGTCGGGCAGTCGCAAATCCGTGTCGAAATCGCCAACGATCGGCACGCGTCGGGTTCGGGAACGCAGTCGTCGAATGGGTAGCAGAATCACCGTCAGGCTGAAACGCTTAGAGGGGTTCGCAGATGGTTTGACTCGATGAGCTGGAGTTCCGTCGTTTGGGTGGGAAACGGGCGGGTCGTTCAAACGATCTGGCTCGATCGTTGGTCGCGATGACCCGCCCCTAATGGTTGTGTCACGGTACAAAGCATTGACTCAACGATTCTGAAAACCGCTGTAAACATGCAGTTCACCCGTTCCGCACTTGCGAAAGGATCGCGCCGATCGGGTGAACTGTGGGACACATCAATAGATGCGCGGGAGTCGGACGAACTAGACCGATATCCTTGCAAGGCGAGCGATGTCGTCGAGGTTCGTCCATTCCATGCCGCGTTTTCCGTCCTCGATCTCGTGAATGACCTGGAGTACAGCAGCATTCACCGGAGTTGGGATGCCGTGCTCGGAACCCTTCGCGACGATGACTGCGGTTTGCATATCGACCTCGGTCTTGCGCTTCTTGATCTTCAGGTCACGCCAAATGCCCATGTGTTGCTTGATAGACGAGCGCATCGCGTCGGCCAGTTCGTTGAGTGCGGCGGCTGAGGTAACGTCGAAGTCAGGGCCGGGTGCAAAGGCATTTGGATTAAACTCGCCGATCCATTCGAGATGGTCAGCCTGCGATTTCGCGACAGCATGCGCTTCCGCTGACGCGGTCTGGCACAAGCGATGTCCGAGGGGGCTGTCGATAATCTCCGGAACCGGCGCGTCAACGCAGGCTGTAACGAACGCCATCGCGCCGTACACCAGTTTGCCCCAGAGGAATCCCCAGATGTTCGTCGTCATCTCGGTTGGCATGACATGTGACAGGGTCGTTTGCAGCGCTCGCAATCGCGGTGTGATCGTCCCGTCCAGCTCGCCGGGAAAGATCGTCTGCTCGTTGCCGAGCAGGATCAGGCCAGGTTCGATGTAGTCGGCACCGAAGTGGACGAACGCGCCGATTGTTCTTTCGGTTCCGACGTGGCGGGCGATGATCTCCTCATTCAAACCATTCTGCAGCGACAGGATGTAGCCGTCGGGTCCAAGGAGCGGGCCGATCTGCTGCATCGCCGACTCGGTGAAGTGTCCTTTCACGCAGAGAAAGGTCACGCCGAGTGGTCCTTTGAGATCCTCGGTCAGGACGGCCTTCACCGGGAATGTGCGATCTCCACGCAGTCCGGTGATGCGCAATCCCCGTTCGTTGATGGCCTCGACATGTTCCGGGACGATGTCCACGAGCGTGATGTCGTAACCGGCGTCTGCCAGGAACGCGCCGACAGTTCCACCGATTGCACCAGCGCCGACGATCGTGATCGGGGTGTTCCGCAGATCATGTTCTTCCATAGATTGATGCTCCCTCATATTATCCAGACTAGGCAGTGTACTCTGACCTTTATCAGTCGTCATTGGGAAATGGTATGCGTCAACGAGAACGAGAGGGAGCACGCACCTATGCGGTACGGCCTGCACCACGTCAGTATTCCGGTCCGTCCCGACCAATTCGATGCTGGGAGAACCTTTTACTCCGATGCCGTCGGGTTAGAGGAGATACCTGCTCCGAAAGAGTTTGAGAATGGTCGTGTTGTCTGGTTTCGCCTGGGAAATCGAGAACTGCATCTCTTTAAGGAATCGGACGCGAACATGGCTGCCAGCGAGCGACACCTTGCGATCGACGTCGACGACCTCGACGCCGTGCGGCAACGGCTCGAAGAGCATGAGGTTGAGATTGAAGTGGCCGATCCAATTCACAATCGCCCACGATTCTTTGTCCGGGATCCGTTCGGGAACAAGCTCGAGTTTACGCAGATCCTGGGGTCGTATCTGGAATAAACTGACCGTCCCGGACGTTACATAAGATGTGGAGAGTCGTCGATTTCACACCTTCGAGTTCCACGATCAGAGTGCGGTTATCTTCGCCCGATCATCAACAAGACCTGCATTCCAAATTCGTGGCACGGATTCGGCGGGTAGTTGCTGAGATGTGCCGTCGCGGGGTGGTGACGACGCGAGCCAGCATATCGTTGACGTGACGTAACGAAATGAGGGAAACCTGATTTCGATAGCAGTGGACGCCTGCGGGCGATGTACGAAAGAGGCTGGACAGATCGCAGATTCGGGTGTACGTTCTAAGTATTCGTTCGCAGTCGTTTACAGGGCTGTGTCGACCGGATCCGTCTCAACCGAAGAAATCGCCTCTTTACAAATCCGCAACGTCGACTATGCTAGAGAGTGAGTTTGTGAAGAATCCCACAAACTCGGCAAATGACTTTACATAGTATGAATGCTGGCACACTACCCAAGTTTCGGTGCGTACATGCCCAACCAAGCGTCAGTGTCGAGACCAGCCGGAGCAACAGAACGAAGGAGTCTCATGACCGAGCGAGCTATTCAGGACACGTACGAGCTCGAGAGGTTGGCGGCCGACGCTGAAGTCGGGGACGTTATTGACGAATCAGCTGAGCTGATCGATCAGGCGACCAGTGATGCTGTATATCGCTATTTCCGCGATGTTGGCGGTCACCGACTTCTCTCGCACGAAGAAGAAATCGATCTATCGAGGAAGGTCCGAGCCGGACTTGAAGTTCGTCGCCTCCGTGAGGCTGGCGAAGAGGTTGAGAACGTCCAGCAGACGCTCGAGTTGGCACGCGGTGCCCGCGAAAAGCTGATTCGTCACAACCTGCGACTGGTCGTTTCGATCGCGAAAAAGTATCGATCGAGTGGACTGCCGCTGATTGACCTGATCCAGGAAGGCAACATCGGCCTGATGACGGCGGTGGAGCGTTACGACCCTGAACTGGGGTATCGCTTCTCGACGTATGCCACCTTCTGGATTCGTCAGGCAATCGGCCGTGCGGTCGCGAACCTTTCGCGGACGATTCGCGTCCCGGTCCACATGCACGATCTGATTTCGAAGGTACGACGAACCGAGTCGCAACTTGAGCAGCAGTATGGTCGCCCGGCAACGGACGCTGAAGTTGCTGCACACCTTGAAATGGAAGTCGAGCGCGTCGAGCAGGCACGGTCGGCGATCCCACGGACGTCGTCACTTGACAAGCCGATCGGTGAAGACGGCGAGTCGACGATTGGTGACCTGCTGCCCGATCCCGCCTCTGACCAGGTGGTTGAGGAAGCGGTGTCGAGCGCGATTCGTGACCAGATTCGCAAGTCGCTCGACGCGCTGACCGAGCGCGAGCGTGGCGTGCTGATGCTGC
>JBGSWU010000494.1:0-2745 GCA_041751795.1 Thermomicrobiales bacterium | reverse complement strand
CCAGCGCCCGATCCCGATCTGGATCGGAGGCTACGCCGACGTCGTGATGGAGCGCATTGGCCGAATCGCAGACGGCTGGTTTCCGGGAAGTCAGCCCGGAGACGTGCTGGAACGCTCTCGCTCACTGGTGATCGAGAGTGCGCTGGCCGCAGGCCGCGATCCATCGACGATCGGCATGGAAGGACGAATCTCGCTCGCGCCTGATGCGGAAGATGAGTGGGTTTCCCAGACGGACGCCTGGCGCGAAGCAGGTGCGACGCATCTTTCGGTCAACACGATGGGCCGAGGACGCTCGCCGCAACAGCATATCGATACGATCCGGCGATACGCCGAACTGGTCGGAATCGGGTAATCATGGAACTGTCATCTGGGCGTCGTGCGACGCCCAGATGAGTCGTAAATAATTCAGTCAATCGCTACCAGTTAGCGTTCCAAAACCCCGACCGGAGTTCCGGATCATCCCAGTAACCATCGAGCCAATCGAGCGCATCCCACATCCATCGGCGCAAGCCGGTGTCAGTGGGATGCGGCAGTGGATCCTGGTTATCGCCGTGAGTGTTGAACTCGTGGTGCTTCGTTAGGACTTCTTGTGTCGCGAATTGCATGTTCTGCTCCTGACTCGCCACGCACCTCGACCGACCGCGCAATAGCACGACCAACCAGCGTGGCTCCATTCAACGTTGGTGTTGGTTCAGGAAGAGATACAGTCGCAGATGCGCGGCCAGCGACCGCCAGATGGCATGTAGACGAGTAATACGTTCGCCACCGTTGTCACAATAAGTTGATCTTCCGTGCGACGAGATTGCTTCATGCTGGTCAGAATAGGCACCGGCGACACGGACGTCAAGCGGGTTGTGCGGTGATCGACGACTGGACGCGATCAGCGAGTGCTGTAGCTTGGGCAATCGCGTCACCGATGCAGTCAGGTATGCCGACGCCACGATATGCCGCTCCAGTAAGCGCAAGACGTGGATAGTTCGCAAGGCGCTCCGCGAGCGACGTCAGAATTTCGGGATGCCCCAGGTTGTACTGCGGCATCGCCCGTGGCCAGCGATAAACGCGAGCGAGAAGTGGCTCGGCGTCGATACCGAGTATCGACTGCAACTCAGCGCGGACCAGTGGGATCAATTCCTCGTCTTCGAGGAACGCGGGACGTTGGTTGCCAGCCCGGCCGACGAAACCTCGCAGCAGCGCCATGTCCTCCGGTACCCGACCACCAAATTTGTTGCTCGTCCAGGTTACGGCGGTCAGTGTTCGGCCCTCCGCACGTGGGATAACGAATCCTCGCCCCACCTGCTTTCCGGCGACGTCCGACGCTTTGAACGCGAGCGATATCGTCGCGCTCGATACGTAAGGAATGCGTCGGAGACTCGACGCCATCTCGCTATCGAGGAGCGCCAGCATGTCAGCGGTTTCACTGGCAGGCGTGGCGATGACGACACCATCGAACACATCCCGCTCACCGCTGGCGAGTTCGACTGTCAGTGTCCCGTTGGGTTCAACGATCGAGACGACATGGGCGCTGGTCTGGATTCGCTCGCGTCCGATCTGGTCCATCAAGGCGGTAACCAGTTCATCCATCCCGCCAGCCAGCGACACGAACGGAGTGCGCCGTGGCTGATTACCGTTGCTGGACGCCCGAGCCTGCCGCTTCTGCGCGATCGCGCCCTTGATGACACTGCCGTGCGTTCGTTCCGTGTCCCGCAGACGTGGAAATGTCGAGAGCAAACTCAACTGGTCGGCATCCCCGGCGTAAATGCCGGACAGGAGTGGCTCAGCCATACGTTCGAACGCCTGTCGTCCGACCCGCCGGCGAACAAAACTCCCGATCGATTCGTCAGCGTCGTCCTGTCGCGCGCGAATGACATAATCCATTGCCATTCGCGCTTTGCCGATTGGAGAAAGAAGCGGCGTTTTCGCGATCGCCTTGAATTCAGCGGGCACGAGCAGTGTGATGCCTTCTGGCAGTGGTATCAGGCGACCATCGCGCATGATGAACGTGCCGCCACCGTCCGAGAGTGTGTTGACGACGCGGTCACCGAGGCCGAGTTGCTCGACCAGGTTCAAACCTGCCGGTTTCGAGGACAGGAATGAATCCGGCCCGGCGTCGATCAGGAGGCCATTCAACCGTTCGGTTTGTAGTTTGCCGCCGATCCGATCGCTCGATTCAAAGACCACGACATCGATCCCGCGCTGTCGCAGCGCCCACGCCGCGCTCAGTCCGGCAATTCCACCTCCGATGACGCCAAACCTCGTCACTGGTTCAGACCGTGATGGGCGACTGAACGACTCGACGAACGGCTGCTGCGACGGCAGTGACCAATCCTGGATCGTCGTTCAGCATCTCGATGCGCTCCAGCCGGATGCCAAGCTCTTCTGCCTGGTGTCGGTGCTCGATGTCGACATCGAACAGGACCTCAACGTGATCGCAGACAAAGCCGATCGGGACGAGGAGTACGTTGCGATGCCCCTCGTCAGCAAGCTGCTGGAGTGTGTCTTCGACGGTGGGGCCAAGCCACGGCTCCGCGCTCGCGCCCTGGCTCTGAAATGCCCAGCGGTGGTCCTTCGGCTGTAGCTTTTCAACGACCAGCCGCACCGATGTCCGCAGTTCCTCCGGGTATGGATCGTTCGATTCAAGGATTCGCGCCGGCAGTGAATGCGCCGTGAAAAGAATCGGCACGTCAGATCGAATTTCCTCAGGGAACTTCGTGAGCGCCTGGATGACGCGATCTGCAACAGCGTCGA
>JBGSWU010000493.1:0-4760 GCA_041751795.1 Thermomicrobiales bacterium | reverse complement strand
CACTCCAATCCGGCCAGGTTGGCACGGTTGTCGCAACCACTGGCACGACCGGACTCGGTGCCGTTGACGCCGTCCACGAGATCATCCCGCGTGCGCGAGCAGCGGGAGCGCGGGTTCACGTCGATGCTGCGTACGGTGGCTTCTTCGGCCTGCTGGCGAAACGAACCGATTCGACGATAGATTCGGCGCCATTTCGCGCCATTGCTGAATCAGACAGCGTTGTCATCGACCCGCACAAGCATGGTCTCCAGCCATACGGTTGCGGTTCAGTCCTCTTTCGAGATCCAGACGTTGGCCACTTCTATGTCCATGACTCGCCGTACACCTATTTCACCTCAGATGAACTCCACCTCGGCGAAATCAGCCTTGAATGCTCGCGCGCTGGTGCGGCAGCAGCAGCACTCTGGGCAACGATCGAGTGCCTTCCGCTCGTGCCGGACGAGGGACTCGGCGCAATTGTGGCCTGCGCACGCGAGGCCGCACTGCAGTGGTCGAGGTTGATCGGTACGAGTTCGCGGATGAGGCTTGTCGTCGAGCCCGATCTCGACATCATCAATTTCTACCCGGTTCCGTCCGACTCTGGCCCCATTCGCGCCAGCGACATTAGTACGCTGACGGACAGCGTGTTCAGAACCTTGATGGACGATCCGGACGACCCGATCTTTCTGGCGAAACTCGTCGTGAAACAGGAACTACTCGCCGAACGAGATCGTTCGATCGAATGGGATGTTCCAACGTTGACAGTGTTGCGCAGTGTTCTCATGAAACCGGAACACCTGGCATGGGTTCCGCATCTTCACGCATCCGTCGAGCGGGCGGTTGCGCGAAACACCGGGTAACTGAAACGGGAGAGACATCGCATGGGGGAGCGAACCGAGATCGGGCGCATCGTGCGCCTGCAAATCCAGTTGAGCAGCTTGAAGGCCGGTCCGCCAAAGGGTCGGTACTACGACCCATCTCCGATTCGCGTTGCCCCGCATCTCGATGTGAACTGCAACGGCGCGGTCGCATCGGTCAATGGCGAAGACACGATCGACGTCCACAACTCGACCCACCCTGCGACGAAGAATCGCTCCGGAATCAACAGCCTGTCAATTGGATTCACCAGCCACTACGCACGAATGCGCGAGCGACTTGGAAGCCATCTCATCGAAGGAATCGCAGGTGAAAACATCCTCGTCGAAACAGACCGGCTGATTGACTTCGAGATGGTGGGTCATGGCTTCGTCATCGAGGGTGAAGACGGGCAGGCGATTCATCTAACCAACACCAGCGTCGCCCATCCGTGTGCCGAATTCAGTCGATTCGCGCTCGATGACCTTGCAGCGACGCCGCATGAAGTGTCGGAAGCTCTGCGATTCCTCGACAACGGTTGCCGCGGGTTCTATGCGGCAGTCGAGTCGCTTCAGCTATTGCGGATCGAGGAGGGCGACCGAGTCTTTCTCAGACGAGAACGTTGAACGCATCCGGAAGGGGTAACGATGCCACGGCCTGAAGAACGAGGGGTTCCAAGCAACTGGGGTAGATGGGGCGACGATGACGAGCGCGGAACCGCCAACCTGCTTTCCGACGCAGGTGTCCTCGCCGCCTCACAACTGGTCGGCAAAGGGAAGGTTTACTCGCTTGCGGCGCCGCTCTCGCCAGACGGACCGAATCTCCCATCTCGCCGTCCAACCTGGCATGTCGTCACCCAGCGACAACGAGCTTCTGGCGGCGACGACATGAGTGCCGACGATGTGGTGATGATGCACACCCATGGCACGACCCATATCGATGCGCTCTGCCACATCTTCGTCGGCGACACGCTCTACAACGGTCATCCTGCACACACGTTGACGCCGTTTGGCGCGCAGAAGTGTGGCGTCGATAATGTCGGCCCGATTGTCAGCCGTGGTGTCCTGCTCGACATGGCGACCTTTCGTGGCCGCGAGCGACTGGAATCCGGAGAACCGATTACGCCCGACGACCTAGACGCGTGCGCGAAGGCGGAGGGCATCGACATTCGCCCGGGAGACGTCGTCCTCGTTCGCACTGGCTGGTGGCAACTCCATGCCGAAGGGACCGATGCCAGAAAAACGTTCTACGACGGCGAACCGGGGCCAGACGGAGATTGTGGCAACTGGTTTCAGCAGCGTGACATCGTCGCACTCGGCGCTGACAACCCAGCCGTCGAGGTCGTCGCCTCGTGGCGCGATCCGCTGCCGCTCCACCGCGCGGTCATCTGGGGCTGTGGCGGATACCTGCTGGAGTTTCTCGACCTTGAGGCTCTCGCACGTGACCGTGCCTACGAGTTCATGTTCGTCGCGACACCGTTGCTTCTCGACGGAGGAATCGGAAGCCCAATCGTGCCACTCGCGATTGTCTGACACCTTGAGCATCGCTCGCACGCTGTGCGCCTCGTAACATCTTTCGAAAGGACACTCTTGTGGTATCGATTGCAGATATCTGGGCTGCCAGGCCAATTGTCATGGAAGCGGCGATTCGAACGCCGCTCGTACGGCTCCACGTTGAAGACACTGGCGCAGAGATCTACCTGAAACTTGAGAATCTGCAACCGATCGGATCTTTCAAGCTTCGCGGAGCGTGGAACGCCATGCGTGCCCTTGCTCCCGCAGATCTGGAACGGGGTGTCCTGACCGCGTCAGCTGGGAATATGGCACAAGGTGTCGCGTTTGCCGCGCAGAGGTTCAACATTCCCTGTACGGTGATTGCACCGGACAATGCACCCGTCGCCAAGGAACAGGCCGTCCTGCGGATGGGTGCCGAGTTTCGACGCGTTCCTCGTGATCGCTGGT
Organism: Thermomicrobiales bacterium; assembly: GCA_041751795.1. Lineage (GTDB taxonomy): Bacteria > Chloroflexota > Chloroflexia > Thermomicrobiales > CFX8 > JBBECJ01. The sequence continues at coordinate 1,965 of JBGSWU010000493.1, read as the reverse complement.
GGCAGACTTTTCAGGAGCGCACGTTCGATGGTCTGGAGGATCGCACCTTCGTCCACGCGTTCGACGACGACCTGGTGATGGCGGGAAACGGCACGATCGCCCTGGAGTTACTGGAAGATCTGCCCGATATCGATACCGTCGTTATCCCCTTCGGAGGTGGCGGACTCGCATCTGGAGTTGCAGCCGGGCTTCGAGCATTGAAGCCCGACACGAAGATCTATGCCGCTGAAGTAGATGTCGCTGCGCCGTTGTCGGCCTCGCTGGCTGCCGGGACAGCACAGACGATCGAATACGGAGCATCGTTCGTCGACGGGATCGGCAGCACGATGGTATTTCCACGAATGTGGGATCTCGCCAGCAACCTGCTGGATGGCGCATTCACTGTGTCGGTTGCGCAGGCAGAGAATGCGGTTCGGCTGCTGGTCGAGCGTCAGCGGATCGTCGCAGAGGGCGCCGCTGCATGCGCCGTGGCCGTTGCGCTATCGGGCAAGGCAGGCGGGGGGAAGGTTGCTTGCATCGTCTCCGGTGGAAACATCGACACGACGGTTCTGACAGGGATTCTTGCAGGCAGCCCGTAGTCGGTGCGGCTGTAGCGGAGGACACACCTCCTTTGTAGTGAGCGGTGCAGACCCGGAACGGGCATCCGGTTACTCTCAGTGCATGGTTAATCGTTCCAGCCCACTTGAGAGGAACACATCAATGACAACCGTTCCAGAAACGACCACCAAGCCAATCAGCATCGCTCAACTTCGACGCGAGGGATTCACCGCCAGTCAGGTCCGGCAATTGAAGGCACTGCGTGCTTCCTACCCGATTCGGGAACACCTCACATCATCGCAGGATATGCGGCGACTCGAACTTCTGCGCTGGATGCACCAGAATGGGCGTCTTGACTCCTGATCGTTGACGACGGCCGCTGCACCAATAACAGCGCTGGCCGTCGTCATCATTCAACGCGCGCCGTCGAGTCTGAACGTCACTTGCGACACCACCCCAGCACGCAGAAGCGTGATCGTTCGCGGAGTCTGGTCCGCAGCCCCGGCAAGTGACCATGCGATATCGCCTGGTTCTTCGAGCGCATCACCGTCGATCTCGAGCAGAATATCTCCGGGGAGAATCCCCGCTTCAGCCGCAGACGAGTCAGGAGCAACGTCGAGAACCATCAGGAGGGACTCACCAACGACGCCAACCGTTCCTGACATGGCTTGAGTTGGCGCGACCATGCCGACCTGAATACCAAGCGTCCGTCGCTCGCTCGATGTCAGCAGTCGCGCGATCGTCGCACTCGGAACGGCGAGCGCCGTCCCGGGTCCAAGCACCATTGCGCTAATGCCGACGACTTCTCCCCGCGCATTCACGAGCGGACCGCCAGAATTTCCAGGCCGGAGTTCGATATCGGCCAGAATTCCCTCTCGGAAATGTCGACCCGTATGAGCATCGTAGGGTCCGAATCGACTGAAGACTCCAAATGTCACCACGCCTGGAATCCCGTGGGGGTTTCCCACGGCCAGGACGATCTCCCCCGGCCGCAGACTGGATGAATCTCCTACCGGAATGGCTGGCAGATCAATCGCATCAACCTTCAGCAATGCCAGATCGCGAACCGGCAGGCTCGCGACAACGCGACCTTCAAGAATGCGATCGTCGCTCAATGTGACACGCGCCGTCTCGCCTGGGACGACGTGATGATTCGTCACGATCAGTCCATCGCTGCTCCAGATCGTTCCGGCGCCGGTTCCCCTACCATCGCTCACTTCGACGACGCCTGCTCGGACTCGTTCCGCCAGAAGAGCAAGGTCGTCCGAAAACGTACCTGCTATCATTCCCTTCCCAAGTAATCCCGCTGACATACAGATCTCCTGGTTCTTTAACTATCGTTACGTGGCAGCGCGAGCACCGCACGAACGGTCATGCTACTGTGCATTCGCACTGATTCAATTATCTGGTCGACAGGCACCAGCGACA
>JBGSWU010000492.1:0-16374 GCA_041751795.1 Thermomicrobiales bacterium | reverse complement strand
CTCGATGACCGTGGATACATCGAGCCAGGGCTCGGCGATGCGGGCGATCGACTGTTTGGAACAATAGCAATTTCATAACAACGCAAATACTAATTCTGGCGTACGTGTCTTGCGTTATTGGCGATACACTCCTATACTGCTCCCACGATTCGTTTCAGTGCTGAGTTGTTCGTCTTCCGGATACGGGTCATTCCGTGCGTCCGGTTGGGACAGCGTATATGCCCTGAAGAAGCAATGCCGGTGCTCCGCACCTGGCATTTACGTACACGGGCAAGGAGCAGTTGCCATGACGATTGCCACCGACAGGACGATTATGTGCCGCGACTGCGGCCGAGACTTTATGTTCACAGCTGGCGAACAAGCGTTTTACGCCGAGCGAGGATTTGTGCCGCCGACCAGATGCGTGAGTTGCCGAGCGAGCCGCAGAGCCGAGCGGCAAATGACAGGAGATGACGTCTCACACGCTCCGGCTGCGCCGCGCCAACTCCATCCGGCTATTTGCGCAGATTGTGGCAGGGAAACCATGGTCCCATTTGAACCTCGCATGGGGCGACCGGTCTACTGTCGCGAGTGCTTTTCACGGCAGCGTGATCGCTACTGATCCTGATTCGTGAAGTTTACGAATTTTCATACCTCTTGAAATTGGACAGGGAAACGCCCCGAAGATACATACCTGCGGGGCGTTCTCATGGTCGGCGCTAAATTAGCCGTTCAGATCGGCAGCGAATTCCTTTTCAGCCGTCGTCAAGGCTTCGTCGGCGATCGCAACCATGCGATCGATTTCATCGGTGGTGATCACGAACGGTGGGGCGAAGTGAATGGTGTCCCAAACGCGCGTCAGAAGACCGTTTTCATTCACCAGGTCAGTGACCCGCTTGGTGAACTCATGTTCGCGACCGAACTTCTCTTTGGTTTCCTTGTTGCGGACAATTTCAATTCCGCACATCAGACCCAGACCACGGACATCGCCAACGGTCGGGTGTGAGCGAAGTTCTTCCAGTTGCTTCTTCAGGTACTCACCCTTATCAGCCGATTGCTGAACGAGGTTCTCCTGCTTGAAGATCTCGATGTTCTTCAACGCGGCAACGGAGGCAACCGCATGACCACCGAAGGTCAGCAGGTGGCCCAGTGAGACTTCTTTGCCCTTCTCAGCGGTAAAGCTCTCGAAGACGGCGTCACGAACGGCGACAGCGGCGATTGGCGCGTAGCCCGAAGACAGGCCCTTCGCCATCGTCAGCATATCCGGCACGACCTCGTAGTGCTCCATGGCGAAGTACTTGCCGGACCGGCCCCAACCGTTGATCACCTCGTCAGCGATCAGCAGCACGCCGTGCTTGTCACAGATCTCGCGCAACCGCTGCCAGTACGCCTTCGACGGCACCTGAACGCCGTTCGCTGTCGAAATTGGCTCGGCGATGATCGCAGCGACCGTGTCCGGACCCTGGAACTCGATCTCCGCCTCGAACGCGTTCGCGCAGGCGATGTCGTCCGCCTCACCCGGCTGATCCTTGAACTGCGGTCGGTAGTTGTTTGGCGACTGAACGTGGAACACGCCCGGCATGAATGGACCGAAGTACTGCTCGTTGCGAGATGAGGTCAGGCTCATCGCGCCATATGTCATGCCGTGGTACGAACCGCGACGTGCAATGATCTTGTAGCGCTTCGGGAAGCCCCGCATCGCCTGGACCTGTTTCGCGATCTTAATCGCACTCTCGACTGCCTCGGAACCGCCCGAGCAGAAAAAGAGTCGAGTCAAATCGCCGGGCAGCAGATTGGCGATCTCCTCAGCAAGCGCAGTCGCTGGAATCGTGGTGTAGTTGGCTGCCGATACATAGGCGAGTTTCCCGGCCTGCTCGGCCATTGCCTCGCCGATCTCCCGCCGGCCGTGGCCAGCGTTAACGACCCAGAGTCCAGCGATACCGTCGATGAACTCCTTGCCGTACACGTCATAGAGCATCGCGCCCTTGCCGTGATCGAAAACGCGCATGCCCTTCTTCTCGGCCAGTTCCTGCCAGTTGGCAGAGTGAACCCAGACGTGGTCGAGCGCTTTTTTCGTGTACTGGTCGGCTGTCATCGTAGCCGCACCACTATTACCCTGACTGTTGGCCATGCACATCTCCCTCAGTAGTTTCGGCAGGCATACACGTGTTCAATCGCGCCCACAATTGACCGCGCCGTGTCGACCGCCGCATCATATCGTCAGGCGAGTATAGCACCGTGATGGCGTCTTGTGACTGTTCTACAGGACTGATTCAGCATTCTCTACGCCTCTGTATTGCCGAATCGGCTATCACTGACCGTGCCGGGTAATTGGTTCGCGACATGCTAATCTGCGCTTCTTCCCGCATCCATGGACGGAAAAGGTTGAGTTGCGTTGAAGACGTCGAAGCGAGTTCGCGATCTACTCTGGCTTTGGGGCCATGAAGCCGGAAGCCACAATCGTGATTGGAGTCTGCCTGCGGAATCGCGCATTACGCCAGTCGAAGCTGCGGACTATCTGAACATCCCGAATCTCATGATGATCAGGTACGAAGGCCGACCTGAGATGCCCTACGACCAGTACGCCATCGCGATGCGTTCCCTTAACCGGATCAGTTGGGGAATCACCGGCGCACGGGGAGAAACATCGACTGACGAACGCGACCACGAGCTTGATCTCGCCAGTCGTACAACCAACATCACCGGGTTGGTGATGGATGACTTCATCAACTGGGATACGGGCCAACCAGAACTTTCGGTGGCGACGCTGCAGGAATTGCAAGATGCTCGACAACTGCCCGATCGAACACTGGACCTGATGACGATTCTCTACACCCATCAACTTGAGATTGATATCGCCGAGTATCTCCGCTACTGCAACCAGATCAGTCTCTGGACGTGGCATTCTAACGATCTTGCCGCACTCCCCAATAATCTGAGCCGTCTGGAAGCAATCGCTCCAGACCACGACCTGTACCTGGGGTGTTACATGTGGGATCTTGGACCACGCGCTCCGATGCCGCTCGATCGGTTCCAGCAACAGTGTAAAAGCGGCCTCGACTGGCTTCGCTCGGGGCGTATCGCAGGGATGATCTTCCTGGCCAGTTGCTATTGTGATATTGAACTCGACACCGTCGAGTGGTTGCGCAAATGGCTGGCGGACGTTGGAAACCTGCCTCTCGACTGATGACAGAGGGGCAGATCAAGTCCCAAAGAACGCCATGAACTCTGCCAGCGTTTCTTCAGGCGCCTCCTCTGGAAGAAAGTGCCCGCACGGGAGCGCCCGCCCACGCACATCATCCGCCCAATCGCGCCAGACGGCGAGGACGTCGTACCAGGTGTGCAGGTGGTTCTTCTCGCCCCAGAGTGCCAGAAGTGGGCACTCAATGCGCCGCACACCACGCTCCGATTCATCGATGGCGTCGTCGAACGTCGCCGCAGCGCGGTAGTCCTCGCACATGGCGTGGATGGTTGCGGGATTGTTCCAGCTACGCCGGTACTCAGCCAGCGCCTCTGGAGCAAAGACTCGATGAGAATCTGCACCACGGCGATTCAGATAGAACGTGTCAGGATCCGCGCCGATGACCGACTCCGGGAAGGGGTGCGGCTGGGCAAGGAAGAACCAGTGCCAGTAACCGAGCGCAAATGACCGATCGGCACGACGAAAGTGCTCGGCGGTCGGAATGATGTCGAGGACAGCCAGCCTAAGAACCCGATCCGGATGATCCAGCGCCATCCGGTACGCGACACGTCCACCCCGATCGTGACCGGCAACGAAGAATTGCGCAAAACCCAGACGCTGCATCAGGGCCACCTGATCATTGGCCATCGCACGCTTGGAATACGGCTCGTGGTCGGCAGTCGTTGGCGGCTTCGAGCTGTCTCCGTAGCCACGCAGATCGGGAGCAACAACGGTGAACTGATTGGCGAGGGCTGGAGCAATCAGGTGCCACATGACATGCGTTTGGGGATGTCCGTGCAGTAGCAGCAACGGTGGTCCACTGCCGCCATGCCGAACGTGTATATCGATGCCGCCGACGTCAATCGTAGATAGTTGAAAGCCTTGGAACATCGGCGCTCCTTCAGTGGTGAGTGGAACCAGAAGCAGGCGCTGCTCCACGCAGCAGGTCAGACAATCCGCTAAATTCAGATACATGCATCAACCGGAAAGATCGTACCACCAGTGTTGGACAGCAGAACGAACTCCCACGGCGCAGGCACTGAGTACGTTTACTGCGGTCGCCGATAGGACTGCTCCCCTGTTGATATTTGGAGTTTTCCGATCAGCGGCGACCGCCCGCGAGGCGCTCGGCTTCCGGCAACGCACGCAGACGCAGCATGAAAAGCGGCCCCAGCAACGCGCCAACACCAAGCATGATGAAGGCAGCCGTCCAAGACACGTGGTCAACAACGACCCCGAACAGGAAGATCGAGATGATCGTCGTCCCGAAGCCGAGGACCGACTGGACTCCGAGGGCAGCACCGATCCGCTCGCGCGGTGCCAGTTCGGTGATCCCGGCAGAGTACAGCGGTGAGTCACCAACGATCGCGAAGCCATAGACGAGCCCGACGAGAGCGATCAACGCCACCGGCGCAGTTTCCATGAATCCAAACGTGAACGAGCACACCGCGCTGACAACCAGCAGGACACTGGTCGTCAACGTCCTTCCAAATCGGTCGCCGAGGAATCCGGAGATTGCGCACGCGAGTGCCCCGATACCAATGATCATGAATGCGAGTCGGCCTCCTGTGTCGGTCGCAGCATCAGTGGAACGCCCCTGCTGCTCAAGCGAATAGATCAGAAACGGACCAATCCACGCCCACATCGCATACAACTCCCACATGTGGGCGACGTAACCGAAGTTCATCAGTCGCAAAGGTCGGTCCTTGAGCAGCCGAGGGTCGAACGCAAACGGCGTACTGGACGTCGCGGGTGCATCGTCGACGAGAAGCCACATGATTCCAGCCGCAGCGAACGACGCGGCGACGGTGACGTAGACGAGCGCGCGCCAGCCGACGCCGGTTGCGACAGGAGCCAACAAGTACGGTGACGCCGATCCGAGCACAAGCGCACCGACGAAGACGCCGACGGCCCTGCCTCGCTCGTGTGGCGTGAACCACCCTGCGACAATCTTGATACCTGGGGTATAGACACCTGCCATCGCAGCGCCAACGAGCAGCCGCAGAAAAATTCCCGACCAGAGTCCATCTGCGACCAATGCGAATCCGAGGTTCAACAACCCGGCCAGCGCTGCAGAAACGGCAAACACTGCTCGCGTGTTGAATCGGTCTGCGAGAATACCCACGACGGCAACGGCTGCGATGTAGCCGAGTTGGAACGCAGACAGTATGTAGCCCGCATCTGTGTTCGAGATCCCCCACTCGTCGGCCAGAATCGGCTTGATCGCTGAGAACGAGAACCAGATCGACATGGCAAGAAACTCAGCCAGGCAGATCCAGGCGAGGATCGTCAATTTTCGCCGTCGGCTGATGTCGTGTTCGACCGGAACAGTCGCTGCTTGTGCCATGTTTCCATGATAGCGCGCCAGATCACCGGGTTGCGCGCTACAATGCCGCCCATCAGCCGAACAGGCTTCAATAGCCGCATTCGAGGAGTGAAGGGGGCGCTCGATGGCGCACAAGATCCTGATCCTTTCCCGCAAGTTCCGCGAGGGAAACCGCGAGTACGTCGAAGAATTTCTCGACCGACGCAACTGCGTCCCGCTCGATCCCGACCTCACCTATCCGGTCGCCCAGGATCAACTCGCTAAGGCGGTCGCCGAGGCAGAGGGCATCATTACCGGTCTCGAGTGGATCTCAGCCCGGATCATGGATGCTGCTCCGAAACTCAAGGTCGTCAGCACCGGCGGAGTGGGATTTGATCACGTCGACATCGACGCGGCGAACATGCGTGGAATTGCCGTCGGCAACTGCTCTGGTTGCAACAATCACTCCGTGTCCGAACTGGCATTCGGGATGATGGTCTCGCTGGCTCGAAACGTTGGAGTCCACGACACGACGATCCGCGGCGGCGGCTGGCAGCCATATGACACCCTGCGGATGGGGTCGGAACTCTGGGGCAAAACGCTTGGCATTATCGGACTCGGCCGCGTTGGAAAAGCCTCCGCATTGCTTGGAAAGGCGTTTGGCATGAAAGTGATCGCGTCCGACGTGGTTTGGGACGTGACCTTTGCCAACGAGCACGGAATCTCGATGATGCCGATCGATACCCTGCTCCAGCAATCCGATTATGTCACGCTCCACTGCCCGCTTACCCACATCACACGTGACCTCATTGATGAGCGAGCAATTGATCTGATGAAGCCGAGCGCGTTCTTGATCAACACGGCTCGCGGTCCCGTTGTGAAAGAGTCAGCGCTGGTCAATGCCCTGTCGTCAGGCCGGATTGCTGGCGCAGGTCTGGACGTGTTCAGGGTCGAGCCACATCCGGACAATCCGTACGTCGAGTTCCCGAACGTTGTGCTGACGCCACACGTCGGTGGATCCACGCAGGAAGCGTTCGACCGCTCGCTATATCTTGCGCTCGTCAACGTGACGAACGTGTTCAATGGCATGGAGCCGCACTGTCAGGTGAACCCGGGCGTTGCGCCGCATCTGGAGTTTCAGGCAGACGTCGAAATGGTCCGACCGCCGTCCTCAATTTAGATCGTAAGTTCGCCACGAGATCGACGCGGTGAACTACAGGGATGGTCCACGTTTCTCCGACACGGGAAACGGTTGGATCATCTCTGTACCATTTCGTACGTTCACACTGACCGACACGATTCGCGTCGAAACAATCCCGTACACTTGAATGTGGCAGATATCAGGGATAGCGAGTGGAGCGACGAGATGGTTTCAGGGGCATCCGAGGCCGGTGGTGCAGCACACGACGAGACGCGCAGCGAGTCGGATTCGCTTGGTGAGTTGCAGATTCCAGCAAGCGCGTATTACGGCGTTCAGACGATGCGGGCGAAAGAGAACTTTCCAATCTCCGGTCTTCGGTTCCCCCGGAGTTTCATCCGAGCCATTGCGCAGATTAAAGGTGCGGCGGCAGAGGTAAACGTCGCCCTCGGACTGCTCGATGAAACGACCGGCAAAGCGATCGTCGAGGCAGCGAGGCAGGTTGCGGATGGCACCCTCGACGACCAGTTTGTGCTGGATATTTTCCAAACTGGATCAGGGACATCGACAAACATGAATGCCAACGAGGTGCTGGCGTCACGCGCGAACGAAATCCTCGGCGGCACGCGAAACTCGACCAACCCGGTTCACAAGAACGACCACGTCAACATGGGGCAATCGTCGAACGATGTCATTCCGACAGCAATCCATCTGGCGGCACTCGCTGCAATTCATCAGGACCTCGTTCCGGCGATAAAACGTCTGGAACAGTCGCTGCGTACGAAGGCAGATGAATTCATGCCGGTCATCAAGACTGGTCGCACACACCTACAGGATGCGACACCGATTCGTCTTGGGCAGGAATTCGAAGGCTATGCTGGCCAGATTGAGCGCGGACACCATCGGCTGGAATACGCGATCAGTGAACTCAGGGAAGTCGCGCTCGGCGGAACTGCAGTCGGCACCGGAATTAACACGCACGGAGAATTCGCCAGCCGCGTCTGCAAGACGCTGAGTGACTGGAATGGTTTCGAGATCGTTGAAACCGGCAATCACTTCCAAGCCCAATCGACGCTCGACGGTCTTGTCGGAGCCAGTGGTGCGTTGAAGACCATCGCCGTCTCCCTGCTGAAGATCGCGAACGACGTTCGCTGGCTTGGATCTGGTCCGAGGGCAGGTATCGGTGAGATCGACCTGCCAGCCGTCCAGCCGGGTTCATCGATCATGCCGGGCAAAGTCAATCCAGTCATCGCTGAGTCAGTCGCGATGGTTTCCGCGCAGGTCATTGGCAACGATGCGACGATTGCCATCGCGGGGCAATCGGGGAACTTTGAACTCAACGTGATGATGCCCGTCGCCGCATACAACCTGCTGCAATCGATCTCGATCCTCGCAACGAGTTGCGAGAACTTCGCGACGCAGTGCATCGACGGTTTGCAGGCAACCGATCATGGTCCTGCCATGGTCGAGCGCGGGCTGATGACCGGAACTGCCCTCGCGCCGCGAATCGGGTACGACGCCGCTGCGAACATCGCCAAAATCGCCGCGAAGACAGGTCGGACAATTCGCGAAGTTGCTCGTGAGGAAACCGATCTTTCCGAGGATGAACTGAACGATTTACTTGATCCGGCAAGCATGACTGAGCCGGGAGTAACGCTCGCAAGTTCGGGCGGCTGATCGATTCAAATGTTCGGTGGCTGTAGAGGAGAAGCGTCACGCATCTGGTATTACCGGGCGTGGCGCTGAACCGTCACGCGGTTGAGAAAGTCGAGAACGGTCGCATCGAACTCGGTGGGCCAAAGACGGTGTGGCATGTTGCCGCCCCATTCATCTCGCGTCACATCGCCGGGGAACAGGCGCAATTCCGCACCTGGGATCCGGCGAGCCAATGTCGTTGCGTGATCTGGTGGAACAAGCATGTCGTCATGCTGCCAGATGATCAACGTTGGGCACCTGAGCAGCGATGTTTCGGTTTCAATGATTCGGCCAATAACTTCGGCGTCAACGAGCACCAACGCACGGGCAATATCTGGGTATCGTGCTGCGACGGTCAGGCAGATACCTCCTCCAGATGCGGCCCCGATCAACACCGCGCCGTCCGGCGCGGTCTCGCGAACAAACGATTCGATGAACCGAGGATAATAACGAAAGAAGTCGTCTTCAGAATCGATCGGACCTGGGGGAGGTCCAGACTCGCCGAGACCAGGCAAATCAGGGATCAAGACGGTGTAGGCTTTCGACAACGCCGACAGGTTTTCCCGCCACGTATGCCATGAACTCTGGGTGCCGCCTGCGTGCACAAGGACCAGCGCCGGACCCGAACCGATGCGTGCGTAATGCACCTTGATTCCGTTGATCTCGACTGTCTGCTCGTCAACCATCGCACCCACCACGTACCCCGAACCAACATGTGTATCATCCATCATACTATCGTACCCACGCGATAGTACTTTGGCATTGATCGGGCAGATCATCTGCACGCGTTCATGCGTGCATCGCGCCCTCAGATCGTTGAAAGGCTCGCAAATGCCCGACGGCAGCCAGTTTCGGGATGACATCCTCGAGCGTTACGACTTCTCACAATCTGCACGCGCCGTCCTGCGGAGAATCCCGGTAGAAATCCATGATCTCAATAATCCACACGGCGGTGGCTACTGGCTGCCGAGTGAACGACGCATCGTTCTCAATGGCGTTCAGGACGAAGCCTGTGTGCACGAGTTGGCGCATGCCTGGGCTGACGAGGCCGGGTTCTACGTTGATCCGCATCCCGACGAACCCGACAGGCTCGGCCGACATTCGATGTTCAGGCGAGATGTCGAACGAGCAGCTGTCGAACCCGATCCCGAGTTCGGTCGCGTGGCATTTCTCGCCTGGGAATACACGAACGGCAACCCGCGGACTGGTTTCGACGGAATGCACGAGGCTGATTGGGAACGATTCGCCGGCCTCGCATCAGGCGTCATGGGCGACATCCGGCTGATGCCGTCGTATTTGCGTCGTTGGTATGAACCGATGTTTGATGGCAACCCACATGCACCCGGACCGTCTGCACTTCCATCAACAGTCCCCACGAACTGGCGACAAGGCATCGGTTTGATTGGCACGAGATCCGCGGCAGCCGCGATGCCAGGCGGACGGCTCCTGAATTTCGTCTCCCGCATCATCGGATGGCTTCGACGCTCGTGACTCAACTCCGTGTCGGAGCGACCGCCCCACTCCAGTCACGTGTACTTCGCTCGACTGCCGTTTCCCAGACTTCGGTCGGCTTGTCAGCCAGGAGTACGACGAGGTCATCTGGCCGTGCCAGGTCGAGTGCAGTTTTTGCCGCCTCGATCTCATTCAGTACGACTTCGATTCGACTTTCATCGACGCCATTTGCGAGAAGCGTTTCATGGAGCAGTCCCGCAACTTCACCACGTTCCCTTCCGCGAGGGTTGGTGTCTTCTCGAATAACGAATTGATCGAACATGCCAGCTGCGATTGTTCCGAACGCCTGGATGTCTTCATTGCGACGGTCACCTGGCACGGCGATCATCCCAACAGTTCTTGGGGGCAGCATGCGCGTGACGAACTCTGCTAGCTCCTGCAATCCCGCGACGTTGTGGCAATAGTCAACAATGACCCGATACCCACCGACCTCGATCAGATTCAACCGGCCCGGAGCCTGATAGAACGATGTGGTAAATGTTCGTAGCCCGTTTCGAATCGCGTCCAACGGGATGTTGGACCCCCAGGCTGCACCTACGGCTGCCAACGCATTCTTGATGTTTACCCGCGCTCTTCCCTCGAATGTTGCCGGAATGTGACGGACGTCAAGCAGCGCTGTCTCTCGTTTTCCTTCGACAAGGCAAATGACTTCGTTGTCGCGGATTCGCTTCAGGACGACTGCTTTCCCACGTGAGCGTAAGTGTTCCTTAACCGTCTCGTTCTCCTCGCTCATCGTGACGAAGATGATCTCCCCTCGCGAGCGAGATGTCATCTCAACGCACCAGGGGTCGTCTGCGTTCAACACGACGAAGCCATCACGAAACGTCGCGGCTGGAACGACAGCCTTGACTCTGGCTAACTCTCTCAGTGAGTCGATCCCGCCGAGGCCGAGATGGTCTGCGGTCACGTTCGTAACGACGGCGACGTCGCAACGGTCAAACCCAAGTCCGGCTCGGAGAATACCGCCACGCGCGGTTTCAAGAACGGCGTGCTCGACGGTCGGATTCTGTAACACCATCTGGGCGCTGTGTGGGCCGCTCATGTCACCCTTGAGAATCTGTGTTCCGTCGATGTAGACGCCGTCGGTCGTCGTCATCCCAACGCGACGTCCGGCCATCTTCAGGATGGTCGCGATCATTCGGGAAGTCGTCGTCTTACCATTCGTACCCGTGACAGCGACGATGGGAATCCGCGACGGTGTTCCACGCGGGAACAGCAGGTCAAGGACTGGTCTGGCTACGTCTCGCGGGATACCTTCAGTTGGATGGGTGTGCATACGGAAACCGGGACCCGCATTCACCTCGCAGATCGCGCCGCCCTGGTCCTTCACAGGAATCGTAATGTCATCGACGATGAAGTCGATCCCTGCGACATCAAGCCCGATAACCTGCGCCGCCTGTTCGGCGATTTCAATATTATCGGGATGAATCTCGTCGGTACGATCGATCGAAATACCGCCAGTGGACATGTTGCCGGTCAGGCGCAATTGGACAAACTGGTCGGCTTCCGGCACCGATTCCAACGACATCTCATGCTTTGCGAGCAGGTCGAGTACTGCAGCATCCACGCTGATGCGCGTCAATACTTTCTCGTGTCCGATACCGCGTCGCGGGTCGCTATTCGTGATGTCGATCAACTCCTGGACGGTGTGGACACCGTCACCGATGACGTGTGCCGGTACCCGCTCTGAGCAGGCAACGAGTTTGCCGCCGACGACGAGGATGCGATAGTCACGCCCACGAATGAATGACTCAACGGCGACGATGCCATTTCGGCTCTGATCGTATGAATCCTGGAACGCTTCTCGGACCTCGTCGTCACTTGTGAGATTGATACGAACCCCTCGTCCGTGGTTGCCATCTAGCGGCTTCAGGACAACGGGGTGACCGATCGATCGTGCAGCCCGCACGGCTTCATCGGCAGTTTCGACGGTAATCGACCGTGGCACCGGGATACCAACGCCCTGCAGCAACTGGTTGGTTAGACGCTTATTCGCAGCAAGGTCTACGGCAATGTTGCTTGTCTCGGAAGTCACGGTCGCCCAGATTCGCTTCTGATACACGCCGTATCCAAGTTGAACCAGCGACCGACGCGGGTCAAGGCGGATGACCGGAACGCCGCGCCGCTCTGCTTCGTCGACAAGTGCCTTTGTGCTCGGCCCGTAGGCGAGGCGCTCGGCCAGACGGATCAACTGTTCGAGTTCGTGATGGTAATCAAATTCAGGATCATCGTTGTAAATCAGGCTGTTGAGCAAACGAACGCCAAGTTGGCCAGAAGCCATCCCAAGGTCCTGCTGCGCGTACTGGTAGACAACGTTGTAAATGCCGCGATCATCCGTCGAGCGCGTCAGCCCGCGGCTTCCCTCCGAACCAGCAAGCGTTTGGAGCTCAAGAGCAATGTGCTCAAGAACATGACCCATCCACGTACCTTCGCGCAACCGTTCGAGGAACCCGCCCGGTCTGCCCAGCGAACAGTAGTGGTCGTACAACGATGGGATGAGGCCAACGAGTTCATCGGTGAAACCATCGATGACGTTGGTCGGACGATCCTCCAGTTCCTCGATGTCCACCCGCAGCAGGATGACAGGGACCCGCGCCCAGATGTTCGGTCCTCGATAGACCTTAGAATCCAGGATCTTCAGTGGCATCGATCACCCCCACTCCCAACGACCCAGCACTCACCAGCGATGGGCCCACCGTCAATTGATTGTCACGTACATCGATTGAGGAACCTACCGCATACCTGCTTATTTGAGACAGACGACTTTCCGCAGTCCCAGGTCATATCGACCGCCTGCTGCGACGAAGTGGACTACGACGTTGGCGATTGTCAACGGATGCTTTCCACGACCTGCGTACACGTCGCTTCGCATGTTGGCACCATCAACGATTAGGACCGAGCCTCTTCCGATCACTTCAAGTGTGTCGTTCGGCCAGATTAGCGCTGCCGTATCTTCGTCGACACCAATCCCGAGCAGACCCGGATTGTAGCTGACCATCGTGACAAGTCGGCCAATCCGGTCCCGTTCGCGGAAATGCTGATCGATGATGATTGAGTCGATCAGCGCGAGTCCCGGCGACATTGCGGCACCGTGTGGACGAGGGGTATTCCCGCTTCGCCCTCCAGCTACCATGACGGCCGACATCACTGACGCTCCCGCGCTTGTCCCTCCGACGGGGACGCCTTCGCGACTGCGACGAACGAGCATGTCGGCGACCCGCGTTCCACCAAGGATGCTGGCAACACGTATCTGATTTCCGCCGGTCATGAAGATTCCAGTGCTCTGCTCAACGAGCGAGACAAGTTCATCGCTGTTGGCGTCGTCGCGGTCGCCAACGAACAGCACCTCGGCAGATGTCGCCCCGAGTTCGAGGAAGATGGCTTTGTAGCGTTGACCCGCATCATCGATCGCTGATGCGGTTGGAATGATTGCAATGCGTGCGTTGTCACCTCCTGACAATTCAGTGAACCGGCGCAGTATGGCGCGATCACGAAACTTATCTTCGGCACCGCCGATTGCCAACAGAGGACCTCGCGTACGATCGATCAATGGGACCATCCACCCGCATTTGTATCGCGAATCGCGCTCGGGTGACTATACGTAAGGATGAGCGGTTCGGTCAACGGGCACCGTCTCTCGGGTTCACAGGGGCAACCCCGCATTCCGTCGCGCCGCGGCTCCAAATGACGAGTTATCGATCTGATCGCCATAGGCTTCACGCCAGGCCGCGGCCTGATCGGGCGTGACCCGCATGAACCGACCATCCGCGGCGGCCAGTAAGGCACCCGTTATGCGGTCGCGCACTTCAGCGCGCGCATCGACGGCACGAGCTTTCATGCCAACGACCTCGGCCGTTGCGAGAATTTCCTGTCCAAGCCGAACCGGTCGTTTGAACGTGAGCGTCATCCGAGCAGTGACGCCCAGGTCGCCAGTGTGCGTCACGGCCCAACTCATCGCCTCATCCAGGACCGTCGAGAGAATGCCGCCGTGCGTCATTCCCATGTACCCCTCATGGGCACGCGTCGGCGTGAAGGCTGCCCAGACTCCACCGCTGGAAAGCGGTCGGAAACGCAGCCGCAGCCCGGCAGGGTTCAGGTTTCCGCAACCAAAGCAATGATGATCGATCGTATCGTCATTGATTGCCGCAACACTTACATCGAACTCTTCGGTTCGTTCCTGCGTCATCGTCATTTCCAGAATCGTTGAGACGAATTGGTCGAGCAGCGGTTGTTTCCGGTTACCATTCTTCGGCACCTTGCTCACGGAGTTCACGCAGAACGGTCAACTGCTCCTCAAGGCACATGATTGCAATGGCGTCTCCAGGAGACGAGTCTGCTAACGCTGCCAGAAAGGCGGTGTGCTCGCCATCGAAGACGCCGACCAACCGCTCGGGATGGTTGGAACTAGTCACTCCTTCGAGCATCACGCTGGTGACGTCACCTTCTTCACGTCCACGAAGGTAGCGACCCGTTTCCTTCAAGTACAGCCGATCCGCCAATTGCGCACCGATGGTTCCAAGTCCACGAAGTTGCGCATCCTGTCGATCGCCAGCGGTTCCTACGATCGCGGCGACCTGCCCTCCATCAGCAGCCATCTTTCGCGTAAAACCGAGAAGTACTTCGAGGCCCTGCTCGTTGTGCGCGTAGTCAACGACTACGACGCGATTTTCCAGTCGGAATACATTCAGCCGTCCGGCATTCGTTCGGATATCAGATCGAAAACTCCTCAAGCCCTCGACAATCTGATCCTCCGAGAATCCAAGTCCGATTGTTGCTCCAATGGCCGCGAGCGCATTCTCGATCATGTGGACAGCAGCACCGCCATATGTCGATGGAACGTCTACAAGATCGATAAGTTTTCGACGATTACCGTTGGCGTGCCTCCAGATCGCAACGCCATCAGAGACAACCGCCTCCCCACCATCAGCGATGTGGCGTTCCACAGCCGCCGTAGCCCTACCCTGGCTTGTTAGCAGTACGCGAGCTCGGACGGTTGCCCGCTGAGTTAGAACCAGCGGGTCATCAGCATTCAGAACGACGAGACCGTCAGCTTTGGTTACTCGAACGACGATGCTCTTAACAGCAGCAAGGGTTTCGACGGTTTCGACGCCGTACATGTCGAGATGATCGGGACTGACGTTCAGAAACACACCAACGTCATTGGATTCATATGCCAGGCCACGAAGCAAGATACCGCCACGTGCTGTCTCCAGCACAGCAATCTCGACGCCTGGGTCTTCGAGCACTCGTCGGGCGCCTGAAGGGCCAGTGTAGTCACCTTCAATGACTTGCTCGCCGTCGATATACACTCCGCTGGTACTCGTCCATCCAACGTGCCTACCGGCCGTCCGGACGATGTGAGAAACCATACGGGTGGTCGTCGTTTTGCCATTGGTGCCAGTGATTCCAATTGAAGGTATTGTGCGCTGATGATCGTAGATGATGAGAGGACGATCGTCCTTTCGACGGTCGATTTCAAGCAACTTCCGAATCGTTGATCGAGGATCCTGCTGAAGTCCGCTGGTGACAGAAGAATACGCGAGTCTGCCAATCTCGAGTGCAGACTCGCGCCAGTACCAGTCGTAATAGAGAACCACGTGTCCCGGTGTATCGAGTGCCTTAACACCAATTTCAACGACCGAAAGATCGATGCTCCTGTGCAACGCTGAGACGACGCTTCTCAGGGCAACAAGTGGGTCATCAGTCAGTTCTAATCCGAACCAGCGTCGAGCATCATCCCTCGCTTCAGTCGAAACAACCTCGTCCTTGTCGAGCCGGACTTCGAGTTTGATGACCGGGCGCAATGCGAAGAGATTTGGACCGTCCAGATCACGGACCTCGATAAGATCCATTGCGCTCTCCTCATATGGTCACGTTGGTCCGCGTTCGTCGCAAGATACACCGAGGCCGGGAGTAGTTGCCATCCCCCGGCCCGGATTAGATTACCTGCGTTCGACAACGCAAGTGATCGTGGCGTCAACGATTGTTATCGCGATAGTCCAAGCATCTTGACCAGTTCAGCGACATGCCTGCGATCGTCTTCAGCGATTCGGTTCACCAGTTGAGCCGCCTCGCCCTCCATATCTTCTTCGTAGATGTTGTAGGCCTCGACGGCCTCTAGCTTGCTCGTCAAAATCTGTAGCAAATTGTACGTCTGATTGTCGACAGGTGAATCGTACTCGTTTCCCGAACTGTCGTGCACGTTGCGTCTCCATTCGACTTCACAGTGACTTTCCCACGCGAAAACATCGCGCAGCATGGCGGGAGTTGCACGCAACATGCCACGTATGATCAGCGTTCCAGTTTTCGAATGTGCAACAGGTTTGTTCGACCGCTGACGCGATAGATCGGAAGGCTACCAACGAACAACGCCTCAGCGCCTTCGTGAGCGAGTCCTGCATCGATGACCTGTATTGACGCTTCCTTGAACAGATCGTCAACGCTGTCAATCAGCGGCGAGACGAGCGCGCGCACTCCCCAGACGACCGAAAGTTGCCTCGCCACGAATGGGTCGGTCGTGATCGCGATGACCGGAACGCGCGGTCGGCCCCTGGCCACCAGACG
>JBGSWU010000491.1:0-2912 GCA_041751795.1 Thermomicrobiales bacterium | reverse complement strand
CGTTGAAACGGTGACTACCAGCGCGCCAGCGCACATGAATCAATAACAGTAACGTAAGCGGACCCCTCCGAAATTCTGGGAGGGGTCCGCTACGTGCTATGGGAGGAATAGCGTCGTATCACCGGTCACCGGCGTGCATTTCACCCAGCAACGTCCACTGGAATGACGATGTCGGGAATGACATGCTGGTGGATCATGCTATAACCGATCAGGGGTAGATGAGCGAGTACAAGGGGGAGTGCCTGATGGCAGTGACTGAGCAACGCATTATTGGCCAGCCAACGCCGCGCGCCGACGCGCCAGCGAAACTGACCGGACAGGAACGATACGCTGGAGACCTGAAGTTGGCGGGGCTGCTACATGCCCGGCCAGTGCTGAGTGTTGTCGCCCATGCGCGCCTGACCGGAATCGATAGCACGGATGCGCGAAACGTGCCAGGCGTCGTTGCGATTCTGACTGCTGCTGACCTCCCGTTCGCCCCTCAGGGGGGGCCACCACGTGCATCCGAATCGCTGGCTCGCGAGGAAATCGTCTACGCCGGGCAACCTGTCGCTCTGGTCCTGGCTGAAACGGAGTCCGCCGCAACCGCTGCCGCAGAACTCGTCGAGGTCTCCTACGAAGCACTGCCCGTCGTGCTGGACATTGAAGCGGCAATGGCCCCCGACAGCCCACTCGCCCGCATGCTGACGAAAGTCGGTGAGGACGCTGCCGAAGCGGCAATGCATGGCGTCGGAGCGAGCGGAGACGCGGAAGAATCGTCAGAACGCCTGTCCGCGAACGTCAGCGGCCAATCGCACCTGCAGATGGGAGACATCGCAGCCGGGTTCGCCGAAGCAGACGCCATTGCTGAGGGAACCTACGAGACAGCCTGGGTCCACCAGGGCTATCTCGAACCGCAAACCTGCGTTGCCGCGCCTGACGGCATGGGCGGTCTCGTCATCCATGCCAGCACTCAGGGATTGTTCAGGACACGCCAGGTCGTCGCACAAACACTCGGACTAGCCGAAGAAAAAGTACGCGTCGTCGTCATGCCGGTTGGTGGTGGCTTCGGCGGGAAGTTCGGCCTGATCGAACCACTGACAGCCGCCGCCGCGCTCGTTTGCGACCGGCCAGTACGCCTGACCTTCACCCGCAGCGATGACATGGTCGCCGCCAACCCAACACCTGCCGGACGGATCGAAGTGAAGATCGGTGCCCGCCGTGATGGGCGCGTGACGGCGGTCCAGTCACGGCTGGTCTTCGACACTGGCGCGTATCCGAATTCCCCAATGGCCGGTGCGGCATTCGCGGTCGCAGGCTGCTATCACTTCCCGAATCTCGATATTCAGGGCTACGAAGTCATGACCAACCGGCTCGGACCAGGTGCCTACCGCGCGCCCGGCAACCCGCAGGCCAGCTTCGCGGTCGAGTCCGTCATGGATGACCTCGCCCAGCAACTCGAACTCGATCCAATCGCGTTTCGCCTGAAAAACGTGCCTCAGGAAGGCGACCCACGACCGGACGGTAAAGCATGGCCGCTCATCGGCCTCAAGGACTGCCTTGAGCACCTGCACCAGCACCCACTCTGGCAGCGTCGCATCGCGGATGGCGCGGCAACGAATGGCCGTTTCCGCGAAGGGATCGGCGTCGCCGTCGGCGGATGGCGCGGCGGTCTGGAGCCAGCAGCAGCGCTCTGCCACGTTGACGCATCGGGCGTCATCAACGTCGTCGTCGGTGCGGTCGACCTCAGCGGTACATTCACGACGTTCCGGATGATCGTCGCCGAAACACTGGGGGTTGATTACGACCTCGTCCGTGTCGTCGGTTCCGATAGTTCGAACTCTCCGTATTCCGGAGGCAGCGGCGGTAGCAAGATCGTCTACACCGTCGGTCAGGCTGTCATGCGAGCGGCAGAGGATGCCCGAGAGCAGATTCTGGAACTGGGCGGGCAGATTCTGGAAGTGGCTCCGCAGGACCTCGAAATCGCCGGTGATCGTGTCCGCGTCAAGGGCATGGCAGCTGATCCCGCTTACGAACTCACGATCGCGAAGATCGCCTCATTGACGAGCGGCTTCGGCGCCCAGCACGCACCGATCTCAGGGCGTGGAACTGGCGCGCAAACCGCTAATGCTCCGGGCTTCTCAGCACATCTGGCCCATGTGCGCGTCGATACCGAAACCGGCGATGTCACAGTGTTGGAATACGTCGCCACCCAGGATGTCGGACGGGCATTGAACCCGGCGGCAGTCGAAGGGCAGATCCTCGGTGCGGTCGCACAAGGGATCGGCTGGGGCCTCTATGAAGCCATCACCCACGATGAAGACGGGCAGATGACCAGCGGTTCGCTAATGGACTACGTGCTGCCACGCGCCGAGATGGTGCCAGATATCGAGACGGTGCTGGTCGAAGTGCCATCGCCCGATGGCCCATTCGGCGCACGCGGCGTCGGCGAGCCCCCGGTGATCCCGGTCGCAGCCGCAATCGCCAACGCAATCCACAACGCAACCGACGTGCGCCCGGATGCAATTCCGATCACACCGGAACGCTTGTGGCGGGCGATGAACGGAAACTAGCCGCAAGTCACGCAGCGACGTTGGCGTTCGTCACTTCGAACGCCAACGTCATCAAAGGATGTGCCTTCTCGCTCCTATATCCTGAGTAGTGCACTACTTGGATTACGGCGGGGCAGGGTCGATATGTCGCAGATAGCTCAGACACTCAAGCGCCAAGATGATCCACTCGATCTCGACCATGCTCAACCAACTGTCATGGTTGGGTATGTCGTAGAACGAGACGCGGTTGGTCAACGCGCGTGCCCCGTCCGGGCTGCAGGCTTCATGGAAGGCTGCCGGGCTATGCGCGTTGAGGTTGTCACACACCAACCGGATCTCGGACGCGTCGGGGGAGTGGACCCTCGCCAACCGCTGGATGTC
>JBGSWU010000490.1:0-2507 GCA_041751795.1 Thermomicrobiales bacterium | reverse complement strand
TCAGACGATAGGCAAGCGCCTCGGCCAGTCGTGGCAGGACGCGCCGCACTTCTTCGTCACGATGGAGATCGACATGACGGCGGCGATGGCGCTGCGTGCCCAGATCAACAGCGAGATGGGCAACGACAAGGCCAGCGAGATCACCGTCAACGACCTCGTCATCAAAGCCTGCGCACTGACGCTGCGCGAGTTCCCGGTCATCAACTCGGCCTGGGACAACGGCAAGATGCGGGTCCACGACTCGATCGACATCAACAGCGCCGTCGCGATCGAGGGCGGTCTGATCAGCCCGTTCGTCCCGCAGGCGGACAAGAAGAGCATCGGCGAGATCAGCCGGATGATGAAGGACCTCTCGAAGCGCGCCCGTGAGGGTGGCTTGAAGCCAGAGGAATACCAGGGCGGGACGTTCACGATCTCCAACCTGGGCATGTTCGGCGTCGACGAGTTCACCGGCGTCATCAACCCGCCGCAGGCGACGATCCTTGCGGTCGGTGCTGCCGCGATGAAGCCGGTCTGGAACGCCGACAGCGAGACCTTCGAGCCGAAGCAGATCATGAAGGTCACGATGTCCGCCGACCACCGTCTCACCGACGGCGCCGAAGTCGCCCGCTTTCTGAAGGCACTCAAGAAGACGATGGAAAGCCCGATGGCGTTGCTCGTCGGGTAGTGCGCCGAGCCAACCGAAGAGTTACGGTGATAGAGACCGCATCATTTGATGCGGTCTCTTGCTCTGTTCATGGATGTATGAAGCAATTTCCCTGATCACCGTTATCATCCGCATGCTGCAAACACGTGCTAATCTGTTTGAGCAAGTAGTGCAACTTAAGGATCTAGTGGTTCACGGAGAGGTCACGTATGGGAGTGATTCTGACAGAAGCAATAGCCGTCCTCGCTGAAGCAGACCTCCCTCTCCATTATCGAGAAATCACCGAACGTATTCTGCAGCGTGGTGCCTGGCATACAAACGGGAAAACGCCAGAGGCAACGGTCAATGCTCAATTGGCCGTCAGCATCAAAAATCTTGGAGCGGAATCGCCGTTTGAACGAGCAGGTCCGGGTATCTACAGGCTGAGATCTGACGCTGACGTTCCTGAGAATCACTCAAACGACGGCCAATCCGTCGTTGATACGGATAATGCATTGTCGGCTGAAGATGATCCTCCCCGAAAGACGCTATCATTTACTGATGCTACCGAACAGGTGCTTGTTCGGTTCAGTAATAAGTCACCGATGCACTATCGAGACATTACTAAGAAGATACTCTCGCTGAATCTTGTGGTAACGCACGGCAGGACACCGGAAGCAACCCTTTACTCTCAGGTGCTTACTGAAATTGAACGATCCAACAGGCGCGGTGACACGCCGCGGTTTGTAAGGCACGGTCGTGGCTACATTGGCCTGACAAAATGGAATCAACAAGGACTTCAACATCAGGTCAATCAACACAATGCTGAGATTAAGGCCAGCCTTCGCGAGCAGTTGCTTGAAATGCATCCTGCGGACTTTGAGGTTCTCATTGGTCAACTCTTAGACGAGATCGGCTTTACAGATGTCATTGTCACTGACCAAAGCGGCGATGGTGGAATCGATGTTCGTGGAACGCTCGTCGTTGGCGACGTCATTCGAACCAGCATGGCTGTTCAGGTCAAGCGCTGGAAACGAAACGTTCAAGCTCCGACGGTTCAGCAAGTTCGAGGCAGCCTGGGAACGCATGACCAGGGACTTATCATCACGACGAGCGATTTCAGTTCCGGTGCGAAAGCGGAAGCCGCTCGTCCAAACGCGACGCCGGTTGCATTGATGAATGGAGAACAACTCGTCAACCTGCTGGCACTACATCAGATCGGTGTGGATCGAACCGAGATGTTCCTGCTGGACCTTTCAGTCCAGGAGCCAGCAGAATAGTTACGAGCGATCCACTGACCTGATTACGAGCACCTCGATCGGGAAGCCGTTGTAGTCACCCATGCCGAGGTTGCGCATGCCGATCTTTTCGAGGACGCGGCGGGAGGCAGCGTTCTCGGGCATGACGACGCCGTAGATCTCGTCGAGGCCAAGTGTGTCGAAGCCAACGCGCAGCAGGGCGTGGGAGAGTTCGGTCGCGTAGCCCTTGCACCAGGCAGAGTGAGCGAACGCGTAGCCGAGTTCAATGCGATTCTCGCCGTTGATCGTTGCATACTCAAGCAGCGCGTGGCCTACCACGCGGCCGGTCGCTCGCTCCTCGACGGCCCAGAGTCCGCGCGGCGCATTCTCGGTCTGAGTCTCCACTTTCTTTACGATCCACGCTTCGGTTTCTTCAATCGATGAGTCATGCGCGTTGCCGCCCAGATTGCGTGTCACCTCGGGGTCACCGTAGATGGCGAAGGCGTCGGCTGCGTCGGACACTCGCCAGTAGCGGGCAATTAGCCGGTCAGTTTCGACGATGATGGACACAGGCAGGTTCTCCGTTTCATTACGTAGTGACGGGTAGTGACATCACGCCAACCGGAGGGGCCGGGGGGGGGGGG
>JBGSWU010000489.1:0-12188 GCA_041751795.1 Thermomicrobiales bacterium | reverse complement strand
TTCCGCGTCATCCAGTTGCGATGGCTCGCTTCGGGCTGAGCGGGATCCGCTCCGCAACCGGATTGTCAAAACACCACTTCTCCGGCATTCATGCGCCAGCCCTGCTCGGCGGGATGGCCGCCCACTCGATGCTGCCACTCGAACAGTCACCCTCTGCTGGCGTCGGATTGATGCTCGCGTTGGCTGGACACGCTGTCGGCTGGCCGTTTGCGCGCGGAGGGTCGCAGGCGATTCCGAACGCGCTCGCCGCTCACCTGCAAGCGCTCGGCGGTGAGATCATCACAGGCTGGCATGTCCGCACCCTGCAGGAGTTGTCGACATCACGCGCCATCCTCTTCGACACCTCCCCTCGCGGGATGGTCGAGATCGCTGCTGACGCGTTGCCCAGCGGCTACCAATGGCAGATCAGCCGGTTCCGCCGAGGACCTGGAGTCTTCAAAATCGACTACGCCCTTGCCGCGCCAGCGCCGTGGACGAACGACGAATGCCACCGCGCCGCGACGCTCCACCTCGGCGGAACATTTGATGAACTGGCTGCCAGTGAACGTGCGATGTTCAGCGGCGAGCATTCGCAACGACCCGTTGTTCTTGTCGCGCAGCATACCCAGTTTGACCCATCCCGCGCCCCGGACGGCCAGCACACGCTCTGGGCCTACTGTCACGTCCCGAACGGGTCGACGGTTGACATGACGAACGCGATCGAGGATCAGATCGAGCGCTTCGCGCCCGGCTTCCGCGACGTCGTTCTTGCACGACGCACCCACAACTGCCTCGAACTCGAGGCTGACAATCCCAACTACCTCGGCGGCGACATCACCGGTGGCATCCAGGATCTGCGTCAACTGTTCACGCGCCCTGCCCCACGGCTCGATCCGTATACCACCCCGAACCCGCAGATCTTCATCTGCTCGTCCTCGACCCCACCCGGAGGCGGAGTCCATGGCTTGTGTGGCTGGTTCGCTGCGCAATCCGCCCTGCGCGGGATTCTGAAGTAGCGGCGCAACCAGCGCCGCTCAATGCCTGACCGATGACTACCGATTGCAGGGATCGCAATCCATAGGTACGTGTGGCCTTCGTCCCGGTACTCGCGTACCGCGCCCGATTCAAACCGATTGCTGGCTGTGAGTATCGTGCGTAGATAGGTACAGTGAGGCTAGCGATTTCCGGCCATGCACCCAATCAACGACGAGGAAGACAAGCGATGGCGCTTGCGGGACACATTGCAGACTTCCCACTGGCAGAATTACTCTTCTACCTCAGCAGCAAGAAGCGCACGGGGCAGATCGTTCTTAAGCGTCCATCGACGACGATCATCTTCACCCTTCGTCGCGGCAGGCTGATCGGGGCACAGATGATTCCGGCTGAACAACGGCTGGGCGACCGTCTCGTTGCTGACGGTTTCCTCAACGCTGGTCTCCTGGCCGTCGCGCTCGAAGTGCAGCGTCAGGATACCCAACGTCGCCCGCTCGGCTCGTTGCTCGTCGAATTGGGATACGTTGAAAAGCAAACCGTGCTCCTGGCGCTGCGGAAGCAAATCGCAGATTACCTGTTCAAGTTCCTCATCGCACCGGGTGGCACCTTCACGTTCCGTGAAAAGCCGATCGACACGAGCAGGATGGATGTCGACATCAACGTCGAAAGCGAAGTACTCGACGCGATTCGCCGCGCCGACGAATGGATATCCTGCCGAATCGACACGACTTCGATCTTCCTGAATCAGCAGATTAACGCTGAAGCGCTTCAGTCGATTGTTTACGATCACTGGGAAGTCGTCGATGCGATGCTCGATGGGGCAGATACCGTTGATGCCATCGTCGCTGCTACTGGCTTCACCCGCGAACAGGTCGTCGAATCCGTCGTGCAATTCCAGGCCCATGGCGCGATCGACCTCGAACGCCCGAACCTCAACACACGCACCCTGCTTGCCCCCTCCCCGTTCATCCAGGAGAAACGCAACAACAAGTCGCCGATCGCGGAGGCAGTCGATCGAGTGGTCGATCCACCAATTCACTACCCCGAACCGAAACCAGCCGCGACGGACAGCGAGTCTTCTGCTTCTCGAATGACTCGGCCAACGATCTCTGCCGCTCCCGGCAGGTCGTGGATCAGTCCCGCGGACTGACCCACCATCGGTACCACTGCATCAATCCCAAGAAGGACACACAGCGGCGTTCTCAACACCTGATGCCATCCCTTCGTTGCATGTCATGCCTGTCTCAGTCCATTATCTCCCCATGTCAAGCGGACACCGATCGGTCGAACATCGTGGTCGCAGGAAGGAACGCCGAATGCCGGAACAGCGCATCTCGTCCGAACGGGTCTTTGATGGCAGGCTGGTCAAAGTCCGGGTTGATGCCGTCCAGCTGCCATCTGGGCGGACAGCGACGCGCGAAGTCGTTGAACATCCCGGCGCGGTGGCGATCCTGCCGGTGACCGCCACTGGAGCATTGATCCTCGTTCGCCAGTTCCGCTACGCGATCGGACGATCCGTCCTCGAAGTGCCGGCTGGGACCAGAGAGCCGAGCGAACCGGACGAAGAGACTGCCCGCCGCGAACTGCACGAAGAAGTCGGCCTCGAAGCCGGGAAAATCGAACTGCTTGCACGCTTCTTCATTTCCCCTGGCTGGTGCAATGAGGAACTGGTCGCATTCCGTGCCACCGACCTGCGCGACATCGGCGCTCAGCCTGAACTCGACGAAGACCTCGAGATCGTCGAAGTTGCTCCCAGCGACGTTCCTGCTCTCATCGCCAGCGGCGAGATCGCCGACGCGAAGACGATCACCGCCGTCCTCGCACATCTGAGCGGGCTACCGATACAACCATAGCCCCCCTCCGACTTGGTCGAATTTCACTGAACGGATTGACAGTCTGCACAATAGTTCGTAAATTAACGAACAGGTGCTCGCCATGGAAACAGGGAGACACGACATGACCAGGCAACTCATCGGCGAACCAACGTACATCGATCATGACGCCAGTGGACATTGTTGCACTCCTGTCACGACCGAGCGGTGCTGCCAGCATTGGCACTACCCGGTCGTCGTTCACGTCTACACCGCATGCCAAACGGATGGTGAGGCAGAAGACGCCTGCGCATGCGCCGCAATGATCGAGGAACCGGACGTCGCGGGCATGACCGTTCGCCAGACGACGTAGATCACGATGGAATTGACGGGAGCAATTGGATGAGCGCGACGCTGACGGTCGGCGCACTGGCGCGGCGAGCCAATGTCACGACAAAGACCGTTCGATACTATGAATCGCTCGGGCTGCTGCCACGAGCCAGCCGTGGCGACAATGGCTACCGCTACTACCCTCACAACGCCGTCGAGCGGCTTACGTTCATCCGGCGCGCGAAACAACTCGGGTTGTCCCTCGGCGAGATCAGTGACCTCATCTCACGATCCGAAGATGGAATGTGCAACGTGATCTCGCCGGAACTCCAACGGATGCTGGAACGCAAGATCGCCGAGTTCGATCGGCAACTGACTGAAATCGCGGCTTTCCGCCAGACCCTTGCTACTGCTGCCAACCAATTGGCAACGTGCGCTGATGACACGATTTCCACCTGTGGGTCCTGTTCTGCCTTTGCCGCGACCTGCGGCTGTATGCCGGTGTCCACCGACCTTGCCTTCCAAGCGACCACTTGACATTGCCCTCACGGGCAACCTGTAGGCTGTTTCCACTGGTCGGCGACAGGTCCGGCCCACGCGATTCGGGTATCGAAAGGACTCCCCGATGCGCATGTTTGGAATCACACCGGACTGTGATTGCGGCGACGTCTGCGATTGCGGAACCGGTGGCGGCTGCTGCTAGCCACCGTTCGATGCCAGGGTGGGGATGCGTCCCCACCCTGAGCCATTTCGTCTGTCTCGTTGTATCCCAATGGCTCCTGGAATCTAGTACCCGGAGGCTTGCACGCCCCCCGGCCTGCCCCTGGCCGCGGATCAGTCGCCCTCATCGTCACGTCGCGTGGGCGACATCGGCGTGTCACGGCCCCCGCTACCGCTGACGGAACCCGCATACGAACGCCCATTCTAACTGTCCACGCCGAGCGACAACCCTCCGATGTACCAGCGTACGTCCCTCACTCGAACCGGAGTACTTTTTGAGAGTAGTACTCCCCTACCGCCCGATCGTGCGCTTTGCCCATAGCCCAACAGATAGCCCGACGCTAGTATCTGAAGTACGCAAGTCGGGGATTTGCCTCCCGACCATAGGACGTCAATCAGTAGGACATCATCGAGTGGCGGGACGTCAGGCCAGGGGGCGGCGGCGCTCGGATAAAGGAGAGCGATCATGGGCAGCCAGCGAACGTACAAGACCGGAACCGTCATGATCATCGACGATCATCCTCTCTTCAGGCAGGGGATCCGCCGGTTGATCGAGGAAAGCGGCCGTTACACGGTCGTCGCGGAAGCCACCAATGGCTACGAAGCGATTCGCGAAGCCGACATCCATGAGCCACAGATCATCGTCTCCGATATCCAGCTTCCAGGCGTCACCGGGCTGAAGATCTCGCGCATCCTCAAGAAGCAGCACCCGAAGAGCCAGATCATCTTCCTCTCGATGCACATGGACGACGAGCGGTTGTTCGATGCAGTTCGCGCAGGTGCGGCGGCTTTCCTGACAAAAGATGTCTCTGCAGAGGACCTGATCGCGACGATTGACGCCGTGATCCGTGGCGAACAGCCGATCAACACGACGCTGATGACCCGCCCACAACTCGCCTGGAAGGTGCTCTCAGAATTCCGGACGATGTCCGATGACCCAGCTGCCCGCTATCGCTCCGCAATGCCGCTCTCGGTTCGCGAAGTCGAGGTGCTGGACTGTGTTTCACAGGGCCTCTCGAACAAGGAAGTCGCCGACGCGCTCTACATTACTGAGCAGACCGTCAAAAACCACATGACGAGCGTGCTCCGTAAACTTGATGTCGAAGATCGTGTCCAGGCAGTCCTCTTCGCTGTCAAGAATGGCTGGGTCGAGATCGGCCCCGGTTCTTATACCGCAGCGTAACATCGACGTTTCCCGTTCTTCTTCACCCCCTGCGACGCCGGCTCGATCTGATCGAGCCGGCGTTTCGGTGTCCGATAACCGGGTAGCAAACTATCCTTACGACCGTTCACGTCCCAGCCCTCGTCGTTCGACCTCGCGCAGCGCGATGTCGCCACGCCGATACGCGCCGTCAAAGCTGATCGCGTCAGCAGTCGCGTAGGCAAGATCGCGAGCAGCGGCCATGTCGGCACCACGCGCGACGCAGGTGAGAACCCGCCCTCCCGACGTGACGGTATCCGTTCCACGGCGGGTTGTTCCAGCATGGAAGACGATGCCACCGTCGGGAAGGGTGTCGAGACCGCTGATTGGATGACCGGACGTGTATGAACCGGGATACCCGCCCGAGGCGAGGACGACGCCGACACAGGCACCCGGGAACCAGTCGATCGGTTGCAGGCTACCTAACTGGCCGCGAGCCGTCGCGTCGCAGACGGCAACGAGATCCGCGTCGAGCATCGGCAGGATTACCTGCGTTTCGGGATCGCCAAAGCGGCAATTGAACTCAAGCACCTTCGGTCCGTCAGGCGTCAGCATCATCCCGGCATACAACACACCCCTGTACTGGATACCGCGCGCAGCCATCCCGCGAACCGTTGGGGAAATGACGTCGTCCAGAAATCTGCGTTGCATCGCTTCATCGACGACGGACGGCGGCGTGTACGCTCCCATCCCTCCGGTGTTCGGGCCAGTTTCACCGTCACCAACGCGCTTGTAGTCGCAGGCTGGCAACAACGGCAGGACCGATTCACCATCGGTCAGCGCCAGAAACGAGACTTCCTGTCCGGTGAGGAACTCTTCAATCAACACCGTTGACGCGGCATCGCCGAGCGAGTGGGATTCGAGCATGTCACGGACGGCCGTTTCCGCCTCATCGCGTGTTTCACAGATGACGACACCCTTTCCGGCTGCCAGTCCATCCGCCTTCACGACAAGCGGCAGCGGCGTGTCGTACACCGCATCGAACGCGGATTGAAGGTCGCCGCAGATCGTCGCGCGCCCCATCGGAACCCCGGCCTCGGCCATGATCTCTTTTGCCCAGGCCTTGCTGCTCTCGATCCGCGCCCCCTCCGCGCCCGGGCCGAACACGAGGTGCCCCCGCGCCGACAGAACATCGGCCATTCCGTCAGCCAGCGGTGCTTCCGGACCAACGACTATCAGGTCGATCCCACGCGACTCGATCTCACGAGACAACGTGTCGCAGTCAGTCAGCGGCAGCGGATCGGCCAGCGACTCCGTCCCGGCATTGCCGGGAGCGCAGTACAAGCGCCCAACGCGGCTACTGGCCGCCAGTTTCCAGACCAACGCGTGCTCGCGCGCACCACCCCCGACGACCAGGACATTCGTTGCCATTCCCGCGCCCCTCGTTACCATCCCAACGCAGGAGCGACCGGATCGACGCCTGCTGGCATCAATCTATCGCATTCAGGTTCGAGAATGGCAGGAAACCCGACATGAACACCGGACGAGGAACGCCATCATGCCAGGTGATACGCGTGACTTCGTCGCCATCCGACATTGACGTGGCGTTTTCAACTGCAACAGATGGTGAGGCCAGTTCGTGGTGACTCGTCGGTGCAAATCGATCGGCACGAACCGAACGGGAGTCAGCGTTCTCGCATCCGGCAGTGCTGGATGCGAGATGCGCTCTGCGTCACGACCGGACTGCGCCGGTGGCGCCATCGATAAATCTTCGATCGGGTTTCGCGCTCCACCATGTCATCGCTCCCCGTTTACCGAACGATCCGTCCATCGATTGGAAAGCCGGTCCGCGCAATGGCGACGCTATCCGGGTGTTTGTCGAGTGCAGAAGCGGCTTCTGACTGGTTGATTGATCAGTGTCAGACGAGGGAGACGTTTGCCAAGCTGCGAACGACTGTCGACCAGATTGGTCGACGCGGTGGTGGCGATCGCTGTCGACGGGTGCACGTCCGCCGTTGATGGAGAGTGCCATGCAAGCAGAGCGAGTGTTGCCAGAATAAGCATCAGCCCAAGCACTTGGGTGAGTGAGATGAGGATGTCGAGGACGAGCCAGTTACCGACAAGCGCTGACACCGGGTACGTGAACTCGGCGAGGGTAGCGTGAGACGCTCTTGTTCCCCTAAGACCGCGATAAAAGAGCAGGACAGCCACCAGTCCCGGACCGAGGGCGACGATCGTGAGCCTGACTGGAGCATCGCCGAGTCCTCTGATCGACGCACCAAGCCCGCCGTTGCCGATCGCGAAGGCGGTAACGAACGGAAGCGCCAGCAGGATTCGCATTGCAGTCAACGTGACGGGCGACAGGCGCAGAAGAGCGATCCGTCCGAGGACGGTTCCAGCTCCCCAGAGCGTAGCGGCTCCAAGTGCGTAACCTGCGGTCGCAGTTTCATCGACTCCAAACACCGCCCGTGGGTCCAGCATCCCGAACGACAGCAGGTATGCACCAAGCATCGCCGCGGTCAGGCACGGCCAGTAGAAGCGAGAGATTCGTTCCTTCAGGATAACCATTGCCAGTATCACGACGATCAACGGTTGCATATTCTGCAGCAGGCTCGCGGTGGTTGGATTTCCAGATTCAAGCGCCTTTGTGAACAGGAGTGCGGCGCCAGCGGATGCACCCCAACTAATCGTGAACAACACGACCCAATCCTGACGAGACAGGAGCACCAGGCGCCTGCGGTGAGCGATCATGACCGGAATAGCGAAGAGTGACAGCAGGAGATGTTCAGCCAGCACGATCGAGGAGAACGCCATTTCTCCAATCAGCGGCCTTCGTAGCAGACCCTCGGTGCCAAGCAGTGCGGCAGCAAGTGCGATGAGTACGAGATTCATCCGTGTCGGCGTGCTTGTTAGGAAGTGAGCAGTCGAAGCTGGCCCGATGAAGATCCTTTGCACGGGCGCTATCCTTTCGTGACGCTACCCGGCCATCCGAGCACGGAACCACTGTGCGTCCCGTCTGTCCGAAACACCACGAAGCGCCGTGAATGCAACTCACAGTTTCACTAACAGCTTTCTGCGATCGGTGTTTGGCAATCACCCGTCGACGAACGTTGATCTGAACAGGTGGCGACGTGACCTACTCTTGAACGACTATTCACGGATGGTATGGACGAGGGGCGATCTGGAACGTACCCTCGTCTTCTCGATGACGAGATCATGCAGGAGGACCGAATGGCGCAGGCCCATGCGATGCAGACGTCGGATATCACAGCTGCCCACCTCGATTGGGTACTGACTCACGACTTACCAGCTCGTGGTGGACAGCTATTGCTATCGAAAGGGTCGGTGCTGGACGCCCACGCCATAGAGCGCCTGTCGGATGCTGCGATCGTCGAAGTGCACATGCTCGAACTCGGCGTGGATGACGTGCACGAAGACACCGCAGGATTGCGGGTCGCGCGCGCGGTTTCCGGCGACGGTATCCGCATTGATGGCCCGATGCAGAGCCGCTACGACCTGGTTGCCGAGACAAAGGGAGTCGTGCGCGTCGATGCCAGACTGCTGCGTGCCGTCAACAGCGTCGAAGGCATCACGGTCTATACGATGCTTGATTGGCAGCCTGTCATGCCAGACACCGTCATCGCAAGCGTCAAGATCACACCGATCGCGATTCCTGAGTCGCAGGTCGAGTTCGCCGAGCATCTTTGTCGGGACGCGACGACTTCTGCGGTGACCGTCTTGCCGTTCCAGCCGAAGCGCGTTGCTGTTCTGACAACCGAGACACTGGACTGCGAACAGGTTGCCCGCTTTCGGGCGGCGATCGAGCGCAAGCTAGAATGGTACGGCGCGATACTAACCGACGTGCTGGTCGTTGAGCCAACGGCTGGAGCGGTCGCTGATGCGCTTGGCAGGTTTCTACGCGATGGCAACGAGATCATCCTTGCGGCAGGGGGCAACACGATTGACCCGCTCGACCCAATTGACCGGGCACTGGCACTGGTCGATGCGCGGATTGTCCATCGTGGTGCGCCGACGCGTGGGAGTATGTTCTGGCTTGCCGACGTCGGCGATATCCCAATTGTCAACGTCGCGTCCGTGCGTATGATGTCCGGCGTGACTGCCGCAGATGCATTCCTGCCACTGATGATGACCGGTCATCGCGTGACGCGTGACGACGTCCTCGACATCGGCGTCGGTGGATTGCCTGGCAGTGCGATTCGCTTCCGCTTCCCGCCGTACGACGACGATCAACGTAACGCGTAGCACCCGCCGTCGCTTTCGCGAACGTGGTTGCAGATACGCTGGATCGCGCATAGATGCGGGGATTCATGATCGGCGCGGATTTCCGGCAGAATGAGGCCATCGCATCCAGCGCCTCACCCCACGCAGCACTAATCTGCTCCGGACGATAATCGCCTGCTAGCACCAATCTATTGCTTTCAGGCTCGAGAGTGGCGGGTAACCCTGCATGGACACTGGATCAGCAATGCTATCGTGTCAGGTAGTACGCGAAACGTCATCGTCATCGTCCGACATCGACTTGAGGCGTTCGACATGTGCCATCGTGACGTCTCGGCCACGCAGAATAAAGTCACGAATAATCATCAGCGTTTCATCACTGTAGTCCGCCATCGACGCGGCCGAGGCTGTGACAAGGTCTCGATAGATTGCATGCATCCGCTGATTCGCCGACGGCGTCAGTTCGACATAGACACGGCGTCGGTCAACCACATCACGTACACGCAGAGCAAACCCCGTCGTTTCGAGCCGGTCGATGACGCTCGTCACGGCTCCTGTCGTCAACCCGGATGCCTCGGCAAGTTGCCCAGCCGACATCGGTCCGTACAGGCCAAGCATCTGGATACACCGAAGATCGGTGCGGTTCACGCCGAGTTGGTCGGCGATCGTTTGACTGAGCGTATCGACGGCGTTGTGCAGGCCACGCAGAGCGACCTGCACATCGTATACCACTGCATCTCGCGAATCTTGATTTTGCCTTGACAATCTAATCTCTCGATTACTAAGATATACGCCTCTTAAGAGAGTATACGAGTATTCTGAAGGGATTTCCATAAATGATGCGAAGCCTCGCGGTTCTCTGCTACCGCCACCGACGGCTCGTCCTGTCTGGCTGGGTCCTCCTGCTGGTCGGCCTTATCGTCCTGAGCCAGACCGCCGGAGGAGAAACACGTACCGAGTTCAGTCTGCCAGGCTCCGAGAGCCAACGCGCATTCGATCTGCTCGAAGAGCACGGCTTCGCCACACGCGCTGGCGAACCGGCCCAGATCGTTTTCCAGGCCGACCAGGGCGTCAACACCCGAGCAATCCAGCAGTCGATGACGTCGCTCTTCTCTACGATCGAACAGAATGTCGAGAACGTGGATATTATCAGCCCATATGAGCCAGCGGGCGCGCGGCAAATCTCAGCGGACGGCAAGGTCGCGTACGCCGAGATGAATCTCGCCGACCGCAGCCAGGAGGATTATCAGGCAGTCGGCGAAAAAATCCGCGAACTGCGCGATGCGATCGACGTGGACGGATTGCGGATTGAACTCGGCGGCACGATGTTCATTGAAGAGGTCGGCTTTTCGAGTGAGTTGATCGGGATCAGCGGCGCGATCATCATTCTGCTGATCGCGTTCGGCTCCGTCCTGGCGATGGGACTCCCGATCGTAACGGCGCTGTTCGGCATCGGTTGCGGGATCGCACTGGTCGGTTTGTCCGCCCATTTCCTGTCGATCCCTGAGTTCGCATCACCAGCTGCAGCGATGATCGGTATCGGTGTTGGCATCGACTACGCACTCTTCATCGTCACGCGCTACCGTCAGGGATTGCACGATGGGCTCGAGCCAGAACCAGCGGTGATCCTGGCACTCGACACAGCTGGGCGAGCCGTCATCTTCGCCGGAACGACCGTTGTTATCTCATTGATGGGCATGCTGCTGATCAACCTCGACGCCATGCGTGGGCTGGCTATCAGCGCATCGCTGGCTGTCCTGATGACGATGCTGGCATCGGTCACGCTCCTGCCGGCAGTCCTCGGCTTCGTCGGACGAAAGATCGACGCGCTCGGCCTGCCGCACCGCAAACAAGCAGAGGGCGACACACGCCAATCGATCTGGTATCGCTGGAGCCGCGTCATCCAGCGCCGACCGTGGCCCGCCGCAGCGATCGGAATCGGCCTGCTGCTGGTCCTGGCCACGCCACTCGTCTCACTGCGTCTCGGCTTCGGCGACGCAGGCAATCGTCCTGAAACCGACACCACCAGACAGGCCTACGATCTGATCTCGACTGGCTTCGGTCCGGGCGCGAATGGGCCGCTCCTCCTGGCAGCCGAGTTGCCCAACGGCGGGCAGGACCTGGCCGCGCTGCAGGATCTCTCCGACCAACTCAACCAGACCGACGGCATCGCCTTCGCCAGTCCGCCGTTCCCCAACGGGGCAGAGGACGCAGCCATCATTCAGGTGATCCCGACGACGGCACCGCAGGACGAGGCGACCTCCGATCTGGTCGAACATCTACGCGACGTCGTCGTCCCGCCCGTCAACGCAACGAGCGGCCTCGACGTTCTCGTCGGCGGGGCACCAGCTGCCGTCATCGACTTCTCCAACTACACCGCTGGCGTGCTGCCGATCTTCGTCGGTGCCGTCCTGATCCTCTCGTTCCTGTTGCTAATGGCCGTCTTCCGCAGCCTGCTCGTTCCATTGAAAGCCGTCATCGTCAACCTGCTCTCGATCGGAGCGGCAATGGGTGTGCTCGTCGCCGTCTTCCAGTGGGGCTGGGGGCTGAGCCTGGTTGGTGTCGGCAAAGAAGGACCGATTGAAGCATGGGCGCCGATCATGATCTTCGCCATCGTCTTCGGCCTCTCGATGGACTACGAAGTCTTCCTGCTATCGCGGATTCGCGAGGAATACGATCGCATCCACGACAACGCCACCGCGGTTGCTGACGGACTGGCATCGACGGCGCGTGTCATCACCGCCGCCGCCGCGATCATGGTCTGTGTCTTCGGTAGTTTCGTGATCGGTGCCGATCCAGCCCTCAAAATCATGGGACTCGGTCTGGCTGTCGCCGTCTTCCTCGATGCAACGATCGTCCGGCTGATCATCGTCCCAGCCCTGATGGAACTCTTCGGCGACCGCAACTGGTGGATCCCCAACTGGCTCGACCGGATTCTGCCGACGCTCAATGTCGAACCGTCGTCCGAAACGGTG
>JBGSWU010000488.1:0-12460 GCA_041751795.1 Thermomicrobiales bacterium | reverse complement strand
GCCATCGCACTCCCCGCCACTATTCAAGCCGAGGACTACGTCGGCTACAGCGACTCGGACGCCGGAAATGTTGGCGGCGTGTATCGAAATGACGACGTTGATATCCAGACCTGTTCAGACGGGAACCCGTGCTACAACGTTGGCTGGACCGTCGCAGGCGAGTGGCTGTCGTACTCCGTCAGCACAAGCAGCAGCAGAACCTATACGGTCGAGATGCGCTATGCCTCGCCGTATGCTGGCCGCCGGGTCAAGATCGAAGTGGATGGCGTTGTCCTGTCGACCGTTTCGTTACCAGCCAGCGGTGGTTGGGACACCTGGAGAACGGCAACCGTCGGAACGACGACACTCAGCCCCGGTCAGCACACCGTTCGCCTCCTCATCGACAAGGATGGCATCAACATCAACTGGCTCTCCCTTAGCTGATCCCCACATCCACGATGTCTCAGCGTCGCACCGACGTGTGACCCTGGCGCGAATACATTTACCCTCTTTTCGTGTCGTGTGTTTCGTCTCATGAATGAGCGACGCCGATTGAATTCACAGCAGAACCGTACCGGACCGATCACATCATCGATTGCGTAACCAATTGCGGGGGTGAACCGTTCATGGAGTGTCAATGGTTGTCTGGCTGGCACGCAGCGTGCGGCACTGCAACCATTGACGGCTTTGGACGAGGCTTCGCATTCATCGATCTCGGTTGATGATTATGGCCACTGCCGTGTGACTGACGATTCACACCGCGCAGTAGCGACCCCGCCCAATGTGCGCCTTACGTCAGCCAGGTGTGAGGAGAAACGCAAGCCGTCGACGAAGTGCCGACGTGGCACGAAAGCATTCGTCGAATATGTCGTCTGCCAATGGGGGTGGACGGCAAGGGAAAGTGAACTGGGAGGTTTGATGCAGAAACGCATCATGATGCCGTTAGCGATTGTGATGACAATGCTGATGGCAACGATGAGCGTCGTGTCAGTAGCCGCAATCCATGAGGATGATGGCGCGACGCACGAGTTCGCGAACGAGGACTTCGAAGCGACATGGAACCGCACTGACTTGCCTGTCGAGGCCGGCGAAGTCTCGCGCACCTGGATCTGGGGACCAGCCTACACCGATGGCATGATGGAACCCTACGCAGAGTCTCCGGAGAACATGCGTGAGGTCCAGTACTTCGACAAGTCCCGCATGGAAATTAACAATCCTGACGCCTTCAACGACGGCCTTTGGTACGTGACCAATGGTCTGCTCGTCGTTGAGATGGTCGAAGGCTGGTACCAGGAAGGTGACGCGGAGTTCAACGAATCTCCGGACCCAGCTGAGGTCAATGTCACCGGTGACCCTGGTGATGAGACCGGGATGAGCCCGACCTACGCCGACATCAACACGTACGGTCTGCGCGACGAGCCAGCCCGTGCTGATGGCGAGGTCATCACCCACACGATCGACGCCGATGGCAACATGGGTTCGGACGAGACAAAGGCCGAGTACGATGTCACGGCTGCCTATCGTGTCCAGGAGCCAACGATCGACCACCAGGTCGCATCGGTCTTCTGGGACTTCATGAACTCGACCGGCACCGTTTATGAGGACGGCGCTTACGTCGTCGAGCCACTCTTCGAGAGCCCGTTCTACGCGACCGGTCTCCCGATCACCGAGGCCTACTGGTCGTCCGTGATGGTGAATGGCTCCGAGCGCGACGTCCTCTGGCAGTGCTTCGAGCGCCGCTGTCTGACCTACACTCCGGGCAACCCGGAAGGCTTCCTGGTTGAGGCCGGCAACGTTGGTCAGCACTACTATCGCTGGCGTTACGGTGACACCGAGCCGGAGCCAGAAACGATGGAGTACGAAGTTCAGTTCGGCTCCCTCAATGGTTCAGGCGTCATGGGCACCGTCCTGATCTCACTGACGGGCGATGAGCTCACCCTCGACGTCCAGCTCAGTGGGCTGGAGCCTGGCGATCATGCCTGGCACATCCATGGCTTTGGCGATGGCACGGATGCCATGTGCCCGACGATGGATCTTGACGAGAATGAAAACGGATTCATCGAGCTTGAAGAGGGCGGGGCTGCCTACGGGCCAGTCATCGTTCCACTCGGCACGCTGACAGCCGACAATGACGGCGTCGTCGATACGACCGTCACTGTCACTCTCGACGACGAACAACTCAACGGACTCGGCGAAATGCTCGACAACGTCTTCGTTGTCCACGGCATGACTGCCGACCTCGACGGCGAAGGTGATGGCGAAGCGGAGTTCGTTCCGCTGCTGCCGGTCGCCTGTGGCGATGTCAACGAGCCAGGCTTCGATGACGGGGCCGAAGTCTACGAAGTCGCCTTTGAAGAACTGAACGAGTCAGGTGTCAGTGGCACCGTCCAACTGACACTGATCAACGACCTGCTCAAGGTCACCGTTGATCTGAGCGGCCTCGAGGCCGACCAGATTCACCCGATGCACCTCCACGGCTTCAGCGATGGAACCGACGCGATGTGCCCGACGGACGATCTTGACACCGATGAGAACGGCTACGTCGATCTGGCCGAAGGCGTCCCTGCCTATGGCCCGGTCATCGTCCCATTCGGCGCGCCGATGGCCGATGAGAACGGCGATCTGATGTTCTCCGGTTCATTCATCGTCGATACGACGATGCTCGGCAACCTGATGGATAACGTCGTTGTCGTCCACGGCCTGACGGCTGACCTTGACGGCGAAGGCGACGGCGAAGCGGAATACGTCGCGACGCTCCCAGTCGGCTGTGCCGATATCAATGAGCCAGATGTCGAGGCCCCGGAGGTCTACACCGTAGCCCTCGATGAGCTGAACGAGTCCGACGTGTCGGGCGCGGTCATGCTCTCGCTCGACGGCGATCAGCTCACTGTCATGGTTCAGGCCAGCGGGCTTGAAGCGGACATGGAGCACCCGATGCACATCCACGGGCTGGAGGACGGTAACGCCACCTGCCCGACGATGGACCTGGACACCAATGATGATGGGTATGTCGATCTTGAAGAGGGTCTGCCAGCCTACGGTGGTGTTCTCTATACGATCGGCGCACCGATGGCCGATGCCGACGGCAATCTGATGTTCGAGACGACGCTCACCGTCGATCCCGAGACACTGATGCCGCTTGAAGATCTCGTTGTTGTCGTCCACGGCCTGACCGTCGATCTCGACGGTGAAGGTGGCGATGACGCCGAGTACGTCGCGACCATGCCGGTCGCCTGTGGCGAGTTCGAGCTTGCTGAGATGCAGGCCACGGCTGAGATCATGGATGCCGATGGCGAAATGGTCGGCACCGCTCACATGACAGAGACCGGCGCAGGCGTTCTCGTCTACGTCGAGGTCATGGACGGTGTTGAGCCAGGTCTGCATGGTG
Source organism: Thermomicrobiales bacterium (assembly GCA_041751795.1). Taxonomy (GTDB): domain Bacteria; phylum Chloroflexota; class Chloroflexia; order Thermomicrobiales; family CFX8; genus JBBECJ01. The sequence continues at coordinate 9,093 of JBGSWU010000488.1, read as the reverse complement.
TTCACATCCATGAGACCGGCATCTGCACGCCAGAAGACTTCACGTCGGCTGGTGGACACTTCAACCCGATGGCGACCATGCACCCTGACCACGCTGGTGATCTGGGCAACATGCTCGTCGGCGAAGACGGCACCGGCACGCTGATGCTGCTGACGGCAGACATCACACTCGGCGAGGGCGATGCGTCGCTCTTCGATGCCGATCTGAGTGCACTCGTCATTCACTCCGGTGAAGACGACATGGTGACCGACCCAAGCGGCAACTCCGGCTCGCGGATTGCCTGCGGCGTCATCACCGCAGCGGGCGACACCCCGTAATTCGGGCGACTCGCACGCACAACGGCTCCGGAGCGTTTGCTCCGGGGCCGTTTTCTTTTGACGTTGACTGATCGAGTTGATTCGTTGACGATGCGCCGCATGAGTTGGAGTCGCGCAGGAAAGACAGGAACGGTGATGTTCGCAGACTACGATTTTGGGCTGACTGAGGAGCAGGAAGACCGCGCAACACAACTACATGTCGAAAGCATCATCATCGACACGCTCTTCCAGGGTCCGTGCGGCTATCGCTCGTTCACCGACAAGATGATCGAGCAACTCAAGGTGGAGTTTGACGAGCACCGTCAGGTGGACAAGGGACTCTGGTCTGCCGTCCAGTTGCCGATCCGCGGAGCGATCAAAGGCGAGTTCCCCGACTTCTACACTTGCTGGCACGATTCCGGGCTGACCGCCGGCAACCGGCAAACAGGCGGCGACTCACCGGGTGATGAACTGGCCAGCTATGCGCTCAACCAGGCCCAGTTCGACAACCTGCCCTGGCTGATCAAGGCGACGAAGGCCGACGACTTCCGCCGCGCCAAGCAGGGCGACATCCACGCCGGATTCCTCTCGACCCAGAACACGCTCCAGTACGGCCAGGACCTCGACCAACTCAACCACGCCTGGGACATGGGGATGCGGATGATCCAGCTCACCTACAACTCGGTCAACTTCGTGGCAGGTGGCTGCACCGACCGTGTCGATTGCGGAGTCACTGACTTCGGCACAAAGTTCATCGCCCGGATGAACGACCTCGGCATCATCGTCGATACGGGCCACTGCGGGAAGCAGACAACGCTCGACGCCTGCAAACTGTCAACGGCCCCGGTCGTCGCGTCGCATACCTCCGCCGAAGCGGTCCACAAGCACGATCGGGCGAAGAGCGACGAGGAATTGCAGGCAATTGCAGCGACTGGCGGCTACATTGGTGTTTACGCCGTCGGTATGTTCCTGACGAACGAGCGTCCAGCGACGATCGAGCACATGCTCAACCACATCGACCACATTGCGAACCTCGTGGGTCCCGAATACATCGGGATCGGCTCCGACTGGCCGATGCAGGCGCCGGAATGGGGCGTCGAGTTGCTCGCGAAGTACGCGATGGAGATCGGCTTTCGCGAAGAACACGGTGTCACGACGCCGACGAACCTGATTGGCTTCGATGACTACCGCGATTTCCCCAACATCACCCGCGGTCTCGTCGCGCGCGGCTACTCCGACGACGACATTCGCGGCATCCTCGGCGGCAACTTCCTGCGAGTGTTTGAGCAGGTCTGCGGGTAATCAGATATTCGCAATCCAGCCAGGGGCCGCGTCCCACCGCGGCCCCTGGCTGATTCGGCAGCTGGAGTTACTGTGCAGAAACCGGGAAGCCCGTACGCGTCACCCGGATGGCCTGGCGGCCGATTTCGGTGACGGACATTGGCTGGAGGACTTCGAACGAAACCGTGTCGCCGATATCGACAGGCTCGTCGCCATCCCGCAGGTAGAAGATGACATCGGCACCGCCGTCGTCCGGCTCGATAAAGCCAAAATTGCGCTGCGGATCGTAGAAGGACACCGTTCCGGTCCCGCGTTCCACCGTTTCCCCCTCAAGGCATCTGGTCAAGTAGCGTCGTGCCAATGTTGACTGAAGCATAGCCGAGCCAGGGGCAATGTCACAATGAGCAATCGTCATGGAAGAGAATCCGGACAAACGCCAGACATCCACACCACGTACGCCGTCATGTTGCCGTTGCGAGGATCAGGCGATGGCGATCTTCTGCATACCGTGAGTGCGCAGACTGCGAGAAGCGGAGTTCAGCGTCGGTGAAGGCAACGAACGCGATGGCCTTGCAGCTCAGTCGGCGATCAGGATAAGTTCGTCCACCTCCGCCAGCGGAATGACTTTCTGTAATGGGTACTCTTCGATGACGAACACAAACGTTCCGCGCTCGTGCATCCAGCGACGCTTGCCGGGACGAGGTGGTTCCCAGGCGTCGATCGTCAATCGTTCTTTTGTCTCCGCATGGGCCATTGCATCTCCTGGTGATGGAAATACACCGAGAACCAGACCGCATTGTTCGCGGTCCCCGTCTTCCTGACGGCAGAGGATGCTGACAGAATTCACCGCGCCATCCCTTCGTTCACCGTGACCGTACTCATTACAGCGCAGAGTTGATGCCTTCGCCCATGACGAATGTCGATTCAGGGGTCCTGAATCGTATAAGACATATGGGCTAGCCCATCGGGAGGGAGGGACAGGTGAAGGTCCCGTGCATCGTCAACGCACATCCCATCATCGATGGGAACAGCCCCTGAAGGTCATTCGCGAATCGTCATCCGGGCGATGACCGGCAGGTGATCCGAGGTCCAACGTTCAACGACAACGACCTCGGTCACATCAAGGCCAGCGGTGGTAAAGATGAAATCGATCCTGCGACGATCTTTCGACGTCGGGGCGTCATTGAGCCGTTCACCGGGATCATCGAATCCAGCCTCGCGCAATCGCTGGATGACGTCGCTATCGGGCGTGGCATTGAAGTCGCCAGCGATGATGGCTGGGTTACGCCCGTTCCAGAATGTCAGCAGTTGCTCGACCTGTTCGAGGCGCACCTCGCTAGCATTATTGGGATTGTCGAGATGAGTACCGAACGCCCAGAGCGGGCCAGATTCGGTTTCGACGGCGACGCCAATCACCGAGCGTTTGAAGTTCTCGGTCGACGTGAACTTGCGCACGGTTTCGCTCGTCACCGGTGCGCGGGTCAGGATCGCATTCCCCCAAAGATTATCGTCGGAGGCAGCACCGAAGTAGATCGGCATGTCGAGCCGCTGACTGAGCCAGAGCACCTCGTCAATACTCGTCAACACCATCCAGCCACGGCTGATTTCCTGAAGGATGACAATGTCTGGGTTGTGGGACGCAATCGTCTCGGCTGTCTTTTCGAGGTCATACCGGTTGTCGAGCGAGAAGCCAGCCTGAATGTTGTAGGTCACCACCGTTACATCGCCCGACAACGGATCGCCCACGTCCGGCTTGCTCCAGGTAATTGCGTGCCAGCCACTGACGATCACCAGCAACACCATAACCAACGAGAACCAGACCCGCAGTGACGAGAACTGCCACGCCGAAGCCGCCTTCGCTCGTGTTCCATTGACGAACGCGCCAGCGAGAAGCAACACCCAGCCGACGATGATCATGATCGGCGGGCCAGTCGCGGTGTAGTACGCGAAGAGCAGTGCGACGTGGAGCATCAACCCAGCCGTGAACCAGAGCGTTACCCCGCCACCCGGACGCCAACGGCTCGGCTCACTGCCGAGCAGTGCCAACGCCATCAGGACGTAACTTCCGGCGACACCGAAGATCAGCGCGATTGCTGTCATATCCGGTGCCTGCCAGAACAGCCAGAGACCAAGCGCGCCGATCGCTGCCAGGATGAAGACCGAAACCGGCCCTTCGACCCGCATCGATCGTAGCCAACTGCGTGATCCAGCAACCGACGATGTCGTCATCATGCCGCTGACGAGGAGGCCGAGAATCGTCCCGATCGCGAGGACTCCAGCAGCCGTCGGGAAATCCGTATCGAGCGTCGTCTGGGCGATCCCGAGATTGCCAGTCATCAGATGGAAGACGGCAAATCCCGGTCCGACCGCGATCAGCGAGAGCGCCGGGGCGTTCCCGACCGGCAGATTGTCACACCGGGCGACCATCAATGCTGAGACTGCGAACACCATCACCAGCGCCCCTGTTGCGAGATGGGCGGTCAGGCCCGGCATCCATGGGAGATCGACCGTCTCAAAGCCGATTCGAATCGCGACATCGAGCGCGAGACCGAGAAGAACACCCAATGCGACGTCATCGCGGCGCGACTGGAGCAACGTCGTCAACAACCAACCCCAGCAGACGATGACGAGCCCACCCAGCACGAGCCGCGCTTCCGCGACCTGCCAGAACTGGATCGTCAGCCGCGCCGCAGCCAGCCCGATGGCCGATGCCCCAACCAGCAGCCGCCATCCAACCAGCCGACGCAGTATTCCGCCGAACGCAATCACCACGAAGGCGCCAAAGGCGATCGTTGCGATTTCCACCCGCTGGCTCTGGTCGATCACGAAAACGAGGTAGGCAACGAAGACTCGCGTTGCTTCCAGCATGAGAACCGTCGCCGTTGCCGCCAGCATGATGACGAACGGCATCCGCGCTCCAGTTGCCCCGGAATCCGGCTGTGTTGCCGTCGTCCTCGCCACCGTTCCCCCTCAGATCGAACCAGCAGACCCTGTCTGTTGGGATTCTACGGGAGATCGGTAGAGAGTCACGCACAACGACGCAGATATGATGACAAAGGAGCGCCCGTACGCCTGTCATCCTGAGCCCCAGCGAAGGATCTCCTGGCCTTGACCGACCGGTACGTTCGACCTTGCAGCAGCGCGTTGCTCCACTGGTTGGCGTCTGACTGGTGGAGAGGAGGAGAGATCCTTCATTGCGATTCAGGATGACATGAGGGGCGTCGTCGTGCTGCGCTATGCCGATTCGGGAGCCGAAGAGATGGAAGGAGTATCGGCTCCCGAATCCGGTTTCAAATACGTCGTATCGCTACATGAGTCCCAATTGGCGTGCGAAGGTAGCGGCATCGTAGTAGGTACGGGTCGCAGTGATCTTTTCGTTCTCGAACTCCCAGATCGCGGCGAAGTGGACCTCGACCTTCTTGCCGGTTGGCTGGATGTCGCCCATTGGCGTACTGAACACACCGTCGTGCGTCCCTCGTCCAATGAACTCGACAACAGCACGGTTACCTGACACTGTCATCGACGTCAGTTCGGTACGCGCATCGGAAAAGGCGGTCTGCCAGCCAGTTTGGTAGCTGGCGAGTCCATCAGGACCATAGAGCACCTCACCGCTCGGAACGTCCAGAAGGACTGCACCATCGGCCACCATCGCCATCGCGGTCTTGAGGTCCTTATCGTTGAAGGCGGAGAAGTTCGTCTCGACCAGTTCTTTGATCGACATGCTCATCGGTAACCTCCCTGGATCAATACAATGCAATTCGATGTTATGGAGGATTCGCAGGAGGGGCCGTTCTGGATCAATCCTGGGGAATCAGAGTTTCCGGCTCCCCTTGGGTGTGCGATCCTTTCGGAACGATCGAAGGGAAGAGGGGAAGATGAGCGAGAACGAGACCACGTACGATGTCCTGATTACCGGAGCAAAAGTGATCGACGGGTCAGGCAACCCGTGGTTCTACGGCGATGTCGCGATCCAGGGCGACCGCATCGCCGCCGTTACACCACGGGGCCGGATCGACCCGAACAACGCGAAGAGCGTGGTCGATGGCAGCGGCCACGTCGTCTGTCCCGGCTTCATCGATATCCAGTCACACTCGCTGGTGCCGTTCTTCACCGATGGGCGTTCACTCTCGAAGGTGACGCAGGGCGTGACGACCGAGATTCTCGGTGAAGGCTGGACGCCAGCACCATTCGGCGGAAAGATCGGCCAGGCGTTGGCTGGCTACGCCGACTTCCCGGACGACCTCGTCCAGCGCGTCAAGACCTGGTCACGTTTCAGCGACTGGATCGATTATCTCGGCGAGGTTGGCATCTCAGTCAACTACGGCTCGTTCCTCGGCGGCGGGACGCTGCGTGAGTACGTCAAAGGCTGGGAACTCGGCCAGCAGACCCCCGAGGAAATGGAAACGATGCGCCGTATCGTCCGCGAGGTGATGGAAGACGGTGCCTTTGGTGTCGCAACGGCACTGATCTACCCACCGAACTCGTATACGACCGATGAGGAGTTGTACGAGACATGCCGGGTCATCGCAGAATACGGCGGTGTCTACATCACCCACATGCGCTCCGAAGCGGACGAGTTCCTCGAAGAGTTGGCCGAAACGATCGACCTCGCCCGGCAAACCGGCTGCGCGCTCGAGCTCTACCACCTCAAAGTCGGCGGCAAGCGCAACTGGTCCAAGATGGCAACGGCAATCGAGATGATCAACGCCGCCCGGAGCGAAGGGCTCGACATCACATCCGACATGTACCCCTATATCGCAGGCGGAACCGGTCTGGCATCGGCGATTCCGAACTGGGCAGCCGCCGACGGCAAGCTGCTCGACAACTTGCGCGATCCCGAGATCCGCGAGCGTATCCGCCACGAACTGGTTGAACCGACCGGCGGCTGGGAGCCGCTGGCGACACTGGCCGGCCCTGAAGGCGTCCTCGTGACCGAACTCAAGAGCAAGGAGAATCAGCAGTACTCCGGCAAGCGACTGTCGGAAATCGCCGAAGCGCGCGGCCAGCACTGGACGGACTGCCTGATGGACCTCGTCCTCGCTGAGGAAGAGTGGATCTTCACGATCTACTTCATGATGAGCGAAGATAACCTGCCGATGCAGATCCAGCAGCCGTGGATGAAGATCAGCACCGACGCCGCCGGACTCGACCCGAAGACGTCCGGCCACGCCGTCACCCACCCGCGCTCGTACGGCACCTACACGCGCGTCCTCGGGAAGTACGCCCGCGAGGACGGCGTCCTGACCCTCGAAGACGCCGTCCGCAAGATGTCGTCAGCAGTTGCCGACCGGCTCTCGCTGCGCGATCGTGGACTGCTTCGGGCAGGAATGTACGCCGATGTCGTCATCTTCAACCCCGACACCGTCATCGACCACGCAACGTTCGAGAACCCGCATCAGCTCTCGACCGGCATCCGCGATGTCTGGGTCAACGGCCGGCGCGTCCTCGACAACGGCACCCATACCGGAGCAAACGCCGGAATGCCAGTCTACGGTCCGGGCAAGCGGTAACCAGACAGATGCTGCTGCCGGATTGTGTCGAACCGTCAGTCGGTCGCCAACGGCCCTGTTGCCGACGATACAGTGTTCAGTCAGGTCGTTTGTCGTGCTGCGCCGATCGTCCGGATCGCCTGTACTGGTTACATGGTCAACGTCGACCAGAGCAAGCCAGGCAGGCGGAGACGCGCAGATCTATCGTTCGATTCGACGGTGCTTCGCCCTTCCCGCGCTCGCAATGCTCATGGTGTTAACCCTCACCAGCATGGCCGCCCCAGTCGCTGAAGCGAGATATGGCGACCGAGGTGTGGAGCCCGGCAGTGGGGTCGTTGTGGACGTCTCTCCCGATCTGGTCATCACGAGCATTTTCGACGAACCGTCGTTGTTCGGAAACGGTTGGTACACCCACGTGCGAGTGTCCAACCAGGGTAATGGCCCATCAGGATCGTTCTACGTCAACGTCAACAATTCCTACCGCTTGGCAAGATCGCTTGAGGTTGGTGCGTTCACCACCATCGGTTTCACCCGAAGGGACTGTGAATTCAACGCCAGGATCATGATAGACGAGGCAAACCAGGTCTACGAACTCAACGAGAGCATTAATGCTGGCAGATACGTCCGGATCTGCTAACACTAACGACATCATCGCACCGCACTGGAGACTGAGTCCTTGGGGCGGTGCGGTGCCCCGCGGTTCTGGCACAGGCAGAACTCATGCCCGTAACTGATGATAGCGGCAGCCCCCACCACCACAACGCCGGTCCTCAGTGGTCGATCACCGCCGCGCCATCACCGCTCCTGGCATCCCTCTATCGACATCCTCCGTCGAATACGCCATACTCCATCGTCGAAATCGAATCTGTCCCCAACCATGAATGCTGCCGTAGAGGAGCGACGTCCGTGTCTCATGAATCTGTCGCGCCATCGGCCACCGTCACCATCATCGACGACGACCTTGCTACCCGCGACATCGTCCTCGATATCCTCGAAGACGCTGGCTATACCGCCATCCCCTGGGACGGCGTCGAAGACCCCCGCCTCACGATCGTCCGCACCCATCCCGACCTCATCATCCAGGACGTCCGCCTCGGCCAGAACCTCACGATCTGGACACTCCTGGACTACATCGATACCCTCCGTCCAGCCCGCACCCCCAGCGTCCTCCTCTTCACCGCCGACCGAGAATTCGTCCGTACCCATCGACAAACCCTGGAAGATCGCAGTTGCTCGATCGTCGAGAAACCGTTCGACATCGATGACTTCCTTGCTTCCGTCGCCGATTGCCTCACTGGCTCACGCTACCAGTCCGGGAGAGCGGACCGGCGGTAACAGCGGGACATGGATCTGAAACTCGCTCCCCGCCCCCGGCGCACTCGCAACCTGAACCCAGCCACCATGGGCTACCACCGCCCTGCTCGCGATGAACAACCCCAGTCCCCAGCCGTCCGCCCCTGTCGCCACCGCCGCTGATCCACGCCGAAACGGCTCGAAAATCGTGTCCCGTTCGTCCTTGTCAATCCCTGAGCCGCTGTCCGACACCGTCAACACGCCGTTATTGCCCACAACCCGTGCCCTCACCGATACGTCACCGCCCTCCGGCGAATACAGCAGCCCGTTCGCCACCAGTGCCGTCAGCGCTGTCTCGATCCAGTGCGCGTCCCAGATCCCATGCCCCGACGACTCCACCTCGGTCGCCAGCCTCCGCCCCAGGCGCGGCGGCAGCGCCTCGTCGAACCGCGTCACCACCTGCTCGGCCAACGTCCCCAGATCGACCGCCTGCCAGACCATCGCCGCGTCGTCCCATTGCAACCGGCAGGCAGCGAACGCCTGCTCCAGCAACGCCTCGAACCGCCTCGATTCCCGATCCAGCACCGCCGCATAGCGTCCCAACTGCTGCAGATCGACCTCAGCCTGCTCCAGCTTCCGGCCCAACAACTGGGAATACCCCTTGATCACCATCAGTCGCGTCCGCATCGCCAGCTCGGCACCATGCAATAATTGCCGGTGCGCGTCATCAGCCG
>JBGSWU010000487.1:0-6571 GCA_041751795.1 Thermomicrobiales bacterium | reverse complement strand
ACCGCCTGCGCAACGCGGTGAATCGTTTCCAGGTCATTGCGAGAGGCCTGCTCCTGGCGGAACAGCTGAATACGCTCAGTTTCAGCACGGTTGCGGTCGATCGCGACGGCAATGATGTCGGCAATAGACGCAAGATGGGTGAGGGTTCGCTCAGGCAGTGGTTTGCGCGAAAAGAGCGCCATGACGCCGATAACAGTCTCATCGATCAGCAGCGGATAGCCGGCGAAAGCGATCATTCCCTCGCGCCGCGCCCAATCCGGATCACTGAGTCGTTCGTCAGAGAAAATGTCGTTGGTGAGATGCGGGACACGCTCCTGGGCGATGAGGCCGATCTTGAACGCGCCAACAGGAACGCGACCGTGTGGGCCGTCCAGGTGGGTGTAGAGACCGGCGCTGGCTTGTAATTCCAGCATCTGGTTGGCGTTGTCCAGCGTCCAGAATCGAGCAAATGCGGCATCGAGGTGCTCGACGAGTGCTTCTGCGCTCCGCTGGAGTTGGCTGTCGAGCGTATCGTTCGTCGCGAGTGCGCGCCCGATTGCGGCGGCGAGTTCGGCCTGCCGAGCACGGTCACGTAGTTCAGCGTTGACACGCTGCTCTTCACTGATCGGGCGTACCTCGATGATCGTACCAATGGGCGTGTTCCCGATACGAATCGGGCTGGCCGTGTACGCAACCGGGTAAAACGAGCCATCTTTATGGACGAAGACCTCTTCGCCCTGTTCCTGGTTGTTGGTTGGGAACGCCTGGTCAATCAGGCATTCGGAGAGTGGAAATGGCGAACCATCAGGCCTGGTATGGTGGATGACGTCGTGCAGCGCCCGTCCACGGACCTCGTCAAGCGTGAATCCGGTCAATTCCTCCGCAGCTGGATTCATGAACGTGCATTGCTGGTGTTCATCCATGATGAAGAGTGCGAGCGTCGCATTGTTGGCGACTGTTTCCAGTTGCCGCCGGTAATTGTCGCGGTCTGCATCATGTTCGGGCACGACGGCACTCGTCTGTCGCTCGACAGTCATTGCTGGCTCATTGCTTTCGCTCGGCGCATCGGGCTTCCCCACAGTCCCTGACACGCAAGTATAACGCCACGACCGACCCACCGGATTCGTAGATGTCGGCAGTACAATCTTCCGCAAACAACCGGTAGCAGAAGGGAATCACCATGCAGGTGTACCGAGCGGATGTCGTTGGCAGCCTGTTACGTCCCGACCACCTGAAGGATGCCCGCCGCCGGCACCAGGCCGGGGAACTGAGTGATGCTGCGTTCAAAGAGATCGAGGATCGTGCTGTCGATTCGGCGATCGCCACACAGATCGAGGCAGGCGTCGATGTCATCACCGACGGTGAACTGCGACGCTATGCGTTCTTCGGTCATCTGATCGATGCGACCGAAGGATTCGATAAGCTCGGCGGCTGGGCGATTCCGTTCCATGATGACCAGGGGAACGAAGTGTTGTTCCAGCGCCCGGTCGTCGTCGATCGATTGCGACCAAAGCGTCACTTGTGTGCTGAGGAGTTCTCGTATCTACGCGCCCGCACTGCCGGACACCCGACGAAATCAACTTTGATCAGCGCCCAGCAGGCAGCGGCGTACTATGACCCGAAGCGCTCACGGGGTGCCTATCCAACGATCGACGCATACCTGGCGGATGTTGTCGATATCTTGCGGGCCGAAGTCGCCGAACTGGTTCGATTGGGCTGTACCTATATTCAACTCGACGCCCCGCAGTACGCGGCGTTGCTCGATCCGGACATCCGCGAGGGGTATCGCAAGCGCGGAAACGACCCGGATCGATTGCTCGACCGTTGCATTGAACTCGATAACGCCGTCATCGGTGATCATCCCGGAATCACGTTCGGTATCCATCTTTGTCGAGGGAACAATCAGAGTAAGTACTACGCCAGTGGCGGCTACGACCCGATTGCCGCGCAGGTGTTCCAGCGAACGCGCTTCGATACCTTCCTGCTGGAGTACGACGACGAACGTTCCGGTGGATTTGAGCCACTCAAACACGTTCCGGAAGATCGCGTCGTCGTTCTCGGCCTGGTGACGACCAAAAAACCGGCGCTTGAATCGTGGGAAACACTCAAAGCGCGTATCGATGAAGCGAGCCAGTATCTGCCGTTGGAACGCCTTGCGCTCTCACCACAATGTGGCTTTGCCTCGACCGAGGAAGGCAACCTGCTGACCGAGGACGAGCAATCCGCGAAGCTGCGGCTGGTCGCTGAAACGGCGCGCGAGGTCTGGGGCGCTTGACCCGCAGAACCGGCCAGGCCTGGTTGCTGGTCGATGCGCTACGCGTCGCGCTTCGTCATGATCCGCCCCAGATCGATCGCGCTGACGTGGCCCGCCTCGTTGCGAAGGATGCCGCCCTGAAGCCCCTTGTAGGAGCCTTCGGTGATCAGGAAGCGGTTGTCGGGCAGGATCGCCATCGGCAGCGGCGGGACGGCCGATTCCGCTTCGTCGGCGGTCAGTTCGAGATCGGGGTTGATCTCCATCGTTCCGAGAAGTCGGTTGCCATCGATGGCGATTGTCAGCGTTCCGGTGTGTGAGTCGTAGATACCGGTGTATTCAGCAAGTTGTTCCAGCGACAGATCGAGCGGGTCGGGGATTGGATCTGCCAGCCCGATATACGCCTCACGTGCCCAGCCAACGAGTTCAGTCAGTAGTTCGATGCCATGGCGGGCGTTGGTGAGGATCGCGATTGCGTACCCGCGCGACGGGACCGTTTCAAAGGCCGACTGATGGCCACGGCATGACCCTCCGTGGGCGACGATCTGGACGCCGTTGAGCGTGCGGAGCATCCAGGTGATGCCGAACGAGCCATCGTGCTGGTTGGTCGTCTCGCCTTGCGTTGTCCTCGTCTGCATCTGCTTGAGAGTGTCATGACGCAACAGGTTTCCGCCGTCGCCGAGATGGAAGCGAGCGTAACGCATCTGGTCACGGGCGGAGGCTGCGAGTTCGGCTCCCGGCGGGTGGCCATTGCGTGTCTCGTACCAGGGTGTGACCTGAAGTTCGCCACGGATCAGCGCATGTCCGGCGGCGAAGCGGCGCGTCATGATCTCCCATGGATAGAAGAAGTGCTCGTGCAATCCGAGCGGATCGAAAAGCATTCCGCGGATCGCGTCCTCGTAGGTTTTACCAGTGACGACTTCAATGACCCGACCAGCAACGCACAGCGACGCGTTGTTATAGGAAACGCGCTCGCCGAGCGGCGACTCCTGATTCGCCTCGACCATCCGCTCAACGTAGCGTGCCAGCGCATCGTCGCCGTAGCTGGTATCGATGGTGAAGTCTCCGGCCCATCCGGCAGTGTGGTTGAGCAGGTGGAGGATCGTGACATTCGCGGCGACGGATTCGTCCTTGAGCTTGAAATCGGGCAGATATCGACGGACGGGCGCATCCAGTTCAACGAGGCCCTGCTCGACCAGCATCATCATCGCTGTGCCGGTGTAGGTTTTGGTTGTCGATCCGATCTGGAAAAGGGTCGTCTCATCGACCGGCAGCGGGTTCGTGGTCGAGGTAATGCCGTGGTAGATGTAGTCCTCCTCGCCGTCGAAGAGGATTCCAGCAGCGACGCCCGGGATCTTGAGCCGTTCGGCGGATTCGGCGATTCTTCCAGCGAATTCTTCGTGTTTCTGTTGGAATATCGTCGTGGCTGCCTGAGTCATCGATGCGCTCCCCTTGTTAGCCGCGTTTCTGATTTGGCGGCAGCGTAGAGGTGTGACGGGCAGTCGTCAACGAAGTATCTGGATGTGAATGGATTCGGTCGACGTGACGTGCGAAGGACGGTGCGATGCCCCTTCAGAATCGAGTGTCGCCATTCGGGAATCTGATCGCCGTGGCCGATCGTGGGCTGATGTTCGGGAATCGGGGTGTGCTCCACGATGCACAGCGACGCATCGTGCGCTACAGCCGTGGCCGGCGCTGGATCGTCTGCACGTTGGAGTTTCGTGGCCGACACCGAGAAATCATGCGGCCCGACCGCTATACGGAACTCTTCTTCCTTGATGATGCCACTGCCCTGGCAGCCGGACACCGGCCATGCGCGGAGTGTCGCCATCAGGATTATCAGCACTTTCGGCGTTGCTGGATGGCTGCGGGTGAAGAGCGACTCGGAGCGCGTCCATCAGCCGACGAGATGGACGCTCGCTTACACCTCGACCGGATCGTCACTCCCGGCGTCAGGAAGATGTATGACGACGACATTTCCGCACTCGCGGATGGTGTGTTCATCGTCCGTGACGATGCGACCTGGCTGGTTTGGGGATCCGGATTGTGGCGATGGACGCCAGGTGGGTACGACCGGCGCGAAACGCGTCCGGAAGGTGGCAATGTCACGGTGCTGACACCACGTCGGACGGCACAAGCGATTGCCGCCGGGTATCGGCCTGCCATTCATTCGTCGGTAGCGCATGCCGATGCGGATGTTCAACGCGAGGAAAGATCCTCCCTTCCGTGATACAGAAGGGAGGATCTCATGTGTGTCAGCGTGTTGAAGCGGCGATCCCGGCCATGCCGTTGAACTGGCCTGGATCAGACCCTGAACTGCCCCATTCATCGAGCAGGTTGCCAGTCGAGTTGTACTGCCTGACGGTGACGTTGAGTGAGTCGAGCGCATAGATCGACCCATTCGCCCCAACGACGAGGTCCGTTGTGCCGATCAGTTCACTCGGTTCACCGAAGATGTCGACGAATCCTCCGTCGGAATCGAACTTGTAGATGCGACCGGATGACGCGTAGCTGTTTCCACTGCTATCTACAGCCACGCTGGCAGGGAAGCCCCAGAGGTCGAGTTCCTCACCCTCCGCATCCCATTGGTCGAGATAGGTGCCGTCGGATGTGAACTTCTGGATGCGGTGATTGTTGTAATCGGCGACGTAGACGTTTCCCTGATCGTCAACATCGATCCCAGTTGGGGTGTCAAATTGACCATTGCCGGTTCCCTGACCTCCCCACTCGTCGATGAGGTTGCCGGACGGATCGTACTTCTTGACGCTCGCACTGGCGACATCCGTGATGTAGAGGTTGCCCTGGCTGTCGAGCGCCATGTCCTCAGCGAAGATGCTTGCCTCCCAGTTGCCGAGGAAGCGCCCGCGCTGATCGTATTTCTCGATCCGGCCAATTGCGTTGACGTAGAGATTGTTCTGATCGTCAACGGCAAGCGCCTGAGGTCGAGCGGTTGGCCCGTCCAGATCGTAGTCTCCGTACCACTGGCAGATGAAGTTCCCCTGGCCATCGAACTTCTGAATTCGATCATTCAACGTGTCTGCGATGTACAGGTAGGTACCTGCGGGAGAATCTGGACACGGCGCCGCTGTGGAAACTGAATCGCGCCACGTCTGATAGTGCTGGCCGATGTTGCCCCACTCGATCCGGTACGGGTCGTTGTTGCTATCCGTGTAGGTCAGCACCCGTCGCTCGAAGAGTTGGACGAGCACCCGCTTGACTGACCCGCCAACGGTCGAATCGATCCAGTACGGTTCGCTGATCGGTAAGCCAGCCGCGTAAACCCAGTTCACGCCGACATCGGGCCGGAAGCCGCTCGTCGGGCTGTTGAACCAGTCCCAGAAGATACTCGCGATGTTATGTCCGGTAACGCCCTCGTAGTGGGCCAATGTCACGCCCCGACTGTCGGTCGTGCTGAGTTGGCCACTTCCCGACATGAACGCCGTCGCCGACTGGCCAGTGCGATCGTCCGCACGATTCGTTCTGGCGTCGGTCGTGACGTACGGGCCAAACGTTGCATAGGTCGGAGTGCCGGGATTGTTGCCCTGGTCGCCGGCAACATACTGCGTGGCTGGTTGATGTTGTTCAACAGCATTGGGGTCGTCACCGCGTTTGAGCTGGCCGGTGACGAGTTCGACGGTCAGCAGACCGTTGGTGACGTAGTAGATGTTGTTGTGATCGCCAGCGGGATTGTTGATCTCCATCCGGCTCTTGTCGTAGTAGCGCACTTCGCGTTGGCCACCGGGGCTGTCCTCATATGGCTCGAAGCGCTGGGCACGGACTTCCGGTCCCCAGAACCAGGAGTAACCCGCGGTGCCGTTCGCGACGGCTTGGTCGGTCGTTGCCCAGACGAGATCGAAGGCGATGTTCGCTGTGACAGTCTGAGCCGTCAGGCCCGGGACCAGGATGGAAAATGCGAGGATGGCACTCAGCAGGGATTGGCGAATCCAGCGATGTGACACGAGAGGTCCTTTCATACGTTGCCCGGTGGAGTTATTCCTCGAAGTGCTTTCCGGAAGGATCGAAGCCAGACAGTGGGGGGATGTCTGGCTCCGAACCATCGCGGAAAGGGAGGAATGGCTGTCGTCGTCAGATCATTTCGGAACAATCCTGACGGAGTCGCAGCCGAGGAACCGGTAGACATTGCCGTTACTTGCCAGGAAGCTGCCCTTGAGACAGGCCTCAGTCGTCGACGTCGATAGCCCGCTGTCGGACGGCTTGAAGTGGAGAACCATATCGAGATCCGCGTCGCGGGTCTTCTCATCTAATTCGTACGAGCGTTCGATATGGCCCTTGTCGTGGATCTCGCGAGCGCCCGATGCCGTGCTGACGTTGAAGAGATTC
>JBGSWU010000486.1:0-5983 GCA_041751795.1 Thermomicrobiales bacterium | reverse complement strand
ATGCGCAGCTACTGGCAGGGATCACGGGTCCGGCTGCGTGCCGTCGAACCGGGCGACTGGGAAATCCATCACGAATGGGACCAGGATAGCGAGATGCAGCGGCTGCTCGACCGCGTCCACATCCCGCGCTCACGGGAGACGTCACGACGCTGGGGTGAGAAGCAGTCAGTACGGGAGCCGGACAACGACAACTTCCAGTTCGAGGTCGAAACGCTCGCGGGTGAACTGGTTGGCGCAGTCACAGCACACGACTGTGACCGGCGAACGGGAACGTTCGAGATCGGCATCGCGACGCGACCGGAGCACCAGCGCAAAGGCTACGCGACCGAGGCCATCGCACTGATGTTGCGCTACTACTTCCACGAGCTGCGCTATCAGAAAGTCACGGCGCATATCGACGATCGCAATGAGCCATCGCTACAACTTTTCCAGCGCCTCGGCTTCCAACTCGAAGGCCGCCTGCGCCGGATGATCTACAGCGGCGGTCACCACTACGACTACATCGCCTATGGCCTGACGATCGAGGAGTTCAACGCGAGCGGCATGATCGTGCCGTTCGACAGTGCGCCTGATGATGAAGCAGCGGATCAACTCGATTGAATTCTCAGGATCATTACGTTCTGCTTATCGGTGGCCCATCTGGCGCCGGGAAGACGACAACGGCAGAAGTGCTTGGCCGCCGACTGTCGATCCCCTGGTTGATGGTCGACGATCTGCGCCTCGCCTTTCAGAGGAGCCAGGTCACGCTCCCTCAAGGAACGGATGACTTGTATTACTTTGCCGACATCCACGAGCCAAAGAAACGACACGTTTGGCAGAACTCGCCGGAACAATTACGTGATGCGCTGATTGCTGTCGGAGAGATCATGGCTCCAGCGATCGAGGCCGTTGTGCTGAACCATCTCAATCAGCGTCATCCGATCATCATCGAGGGCGACGGAATTCTCCCCTCGTTGCTCGACAGACCGTTGTTGCGCGAGCGTTGGATGTACGACACGCTCCAGATGCTCTATATCGTCGAACCCGATGAGTCGGCACTCCTCAGCAACATTCTCACCCGTGGGCGTGGCACCGACGACACGACCTTCCATGATCTCCGCGCGGAAGCCCGCGCAAAGCATCTGTTCAGCGAGTGGATCGTCAGTGAGGCGAAACGGTACGACGTTCCGGTCGTTACCTCGCGTCCCTGGAACACCCTGATCGAACGAGTATTCGAAGTTGCAAACGCTTCCAACGACGCGCCAGAGTAGACAATCAGTTGATAACGCCATATTCTGCTCCCCGATCAGGGAATCATTTCTGGCTGGTACACAGGTGGGGGCATCGATATGGCACGACATCCGTGGGTTGCGAAAGCCGACGACGGCGTACGTTTTGGCGTTCAGGTCGCAGCGATGCGCCGGAGGACGACCCAGCTCGATGTCACGTTGCACGACGATCCGCTGGGCGTGCTGCTCGACGCCGGCAGGTTGATCGACTCGCTCGGCTACGACGGCCTCTTTCTCCACGACCATCCATCCTTCAGTCCCGATCCGTGGGTCGTGCTTGGCGCGCTTGCCGTCGCTACCGAACGGGTGATGCTCGGCTCGGTTGTCGTTTGCGAACCGTACCGCCACCCGACACTCGTCGCGCGGATGTCGACGGACCTGGACAACCTGAGTCGTGGGCGATTCATGCTGGGACTGGGAATCGGCTGGGCCGTCCCGGAGTTCGCAGCACTCGGGAAGCCATTCGAGAGTGTCAAAACGCGGCAAACGGCACTCGTCGAAACAGTTGAGATCGTCCAGGGGCTCTGGAGCGGGAAACCGTTCTCGTACAGCGGCAAGCAGTACGCGATCGAGAATGTCCAGATCGACCCTAAACCAGTCCAGCAACCTGCGCCACCCTTGATGATCGCTGGCGGGGGCGAAAAGGTCACCCTCCGCCAGGTCGCGCAGTACGCCGATGCCTGCAACTTCGGCGATCTGTTCCAGCCGGAGAACCCGTTTACCCGAGACCTGATGGAAGGTGTCGAGCAGATCCGATCGCGGCTGGAGGTTCTGCAACGCCACTGCGAAACGGTCGGGCGACCCTATGATGAGATTCTCCGTACTCACTTCGTGCCGTGGCTGATGGTCGCGCCAACCGAAGCCGAGGCTCGTGACAAGTTCCGGCGCTCGTTCGGAGACGACATGCCGCCCAACGGTCGTGGCGTCGTCGCAGGAACACCTGCCCAGATCACCGAGTAGTATCGGGCGAGGGCCGACGCCGGGATGCAGTACTTCGTCTATCAACTGCTTGATGGCACCGACCACGAGACGATTCGCCTCGTAGCTGACGAGGTCATGCCGAACGTTCAATAGTGCTGAGTGCCGGGCGTTGCGTTGCGAGGTGATCGTGAGTGAAACGTGGATGGCGCGGCATCAAGCCGCGCGCGACCAGATGCTGACAGTCGCAATCGATGTGCTGGCCGGCGATGAACGATTCGTCGCGGCCTGGCTCAGTGGGAGTATTGGTCGGGGCAACGAGGATGGACTGAGTGACGTCGATCTAACGGTCGTTGTCGCCGATCCGCACGCCGACAGGCTTTGTCATCGGGATCACCAGGTCGGGGCAGGAACGACGCCGGAGCGGCTCTTCGTCCTCTCAACGGTTGGCGAACCGGCGCTCGTTCACAAGAACCACTACAACGCGCCGAGTGGCGGATCGTTCACCGACTGCGTCTATACCAACGGCGTCATCTTCGACTGGATCTTTGTTCCTGTTGTGACAGCTATTCGACCTGCCGAAACCCGGCTACTCTTCGATTCGGTTGGTATTCCAGTCCAGCAACCACCAGCCGCCCTTATCGATGCCGAACGCCTGCATCAACTGTCCGAGCAGATCGCGTTCTTCTGGATGATGGTCGTTCCGACGACGAAAGTACTCCTGCGCGGTGATCTCGTCACCTTCCAGCAGCTTCTCGAAGTGCTGCATCGCATCGCCGACGAGGTCGAGCGATTGCTGGAAGGCGCCCTAGCCCGCTACGTCCGTTGGAGCCGTGCGCCATTCCTGACGACACCAGTCGAGCGGCACGAGGCAGTCGTGGCGATCTGCCGGCGCGTCGACGCGTCCACCCCTGCAGCGGTAGCCGCCGGGGTGGCAGTCTCGGAGAAGCGCTGGGCTGCGGTAGGGCCGTGGTTAGAGGCGTTACGTCCCACGGGTCGGTAACACCGGCAACACCTCGTTCCCGAACGTCTCGATGAATTCGCGTTGGTTGCGTCCGACGTTGTGAACCATCAACCCGGCAAGGTCAAGTTCCAGATCCTGTTGTAGCCAATCGAGGTGTTGTCGCGGATCGGACGAAATGCGAACGCCACCGTCGAGGTCTTCCGGCCGGACGAACTTCGCAGCTGCTTCGAACTGATGTGGGAGGCGCAGGTCGGCCAGCACCTTGCTGTCCATCGCGGTCGTCCGCCATTGATCCCAGGCGTTCTGCCGCGCGCGCTCATTGCTCGTGTCCCAGGAGACATGGACCTGAAGATAGACCGGCTTCCCGCTGCCACCGTTCTCACGGAACGCGTTGATTACCTCGGCTGCCTTGCCGTCCGGCTGGTTGATCGTGATCAGCGCGTCGGCCCACTCGCCCATCCAGCCTGCTGTTTCGGCAGAGAGCGCAGCTCCGACGACCATCGGAGGTTTGGCAGGCAGCGTATACAACCTGGCCTCGTCCACCCTCACTCGACCGTGATGTGTTACAAGTTCGCCGTCCCAGAGCGCACGCATCACATCGACGCATTCGCGTAAGCGAGCGTTGCGCTCTGCCTTGATCGGCCAGTGCTCGCCGGTGATGTGCTCGTTCATCGCTTCGCCGCTGCCGACGGCGACCCAGAATCGCCGCGGGAACATCTCGCACAGCGTCGCGACGGCCTGAGCGATGATCGCCGGATGGTAACGATCCCCCGGCGCATTGACGATCCCGAAGGGCAGACTCGTCGTTGCCAGTGCTGCACCGAGCCACGACCAGGCGAAGCCTGACTCGCCCTGTGCTTCGCTCCAGGGCAGGAAATGGTCCGAACACATCGCCGCGGTGAATCCCGCCTGTTCTGCGAGTCCAACGTACTCCAGAAGCGCACTTGGCGGAAACTGCTCGTGTGATGCGTGGTAACCGATCAGTGTCACTGGTTCCTCCATGAGTCATTCGACAATCCGCTCTGCAGGGCGCATGGGTTATGCCAATGCTCGTAACCGGAGCGTCAGGAATTGACTGATCATCATCGGTCGGCGATGATGCGCGAGCCAGTGCGTCGAGCGTGAGGGGCGCGCCGCCATTGGACAAATAACCATCACAATTCGCTACTGAGATCGAGACGCTGCGGCTCGACTGAACGAGCCGTGGTTCGTGCGTGTTCGTCCATGCGGGGAAGGAACGGGAAGAAACGATGCGGTTGGTCCGGGAAATCATGCTGGTCACCTTGCTGCTGGTGCCATTTCTGCTGGTAAACGTGACGGTGGCTCAACCGGGCCAATCAGCGCACAATCCGGATGATCCGCCAGTGATTGTCCTCGAGCCGGTCCTCCGTGGACTGGTCGGTCCGGTATACGTCACCCACGCAGGCGATGGCAGTGGTCGGTTGTTCGTCGTCGAGCGATGGGGGATCATCCGTGTTGCCCGCGATGGCGAACTCCTGCCGGAACCGTTCGTCGATCTGCGCGAAGCCTCACACACCGATGACGACAAACAGGGCTTGCTCGGAATGGCGTTCCACCCGGACTACGCCACAAACGGCTTCTTTTACGTCGCGTTTACCGACAGCGAGGGAACGAACATCGTCAACCGCTATCAACGATCGAGTGACAATCCGGATGTTGCCGACGAAGACAGCGCGATGACGATCCTTTCGATCCCCGATCGCCTCGCCGATCACAATCTCGGAATGCTTGCCTTCGGGCCGGATGGCTACCTTTACCTCAGCATCGGCGACGAAGGTTCTGCGGACTTCGGGGATCCATTCGGAAACGCGCAGAACCCTGCGACCTTGTTCGGCTCTGTTTTGCGAATCGATGTCGATAGTGCCGAGCCGTATGCGATCCCGCCGGACAACCCATTCGTTGGCGTCGAAGATGCGCGCGGAGAACTCTGGGCAATCGGCCTGCGTAGCCCATGGCGCTTCTCGTTCGATCGCGCAAACGGCGACCTCTACATTTCCGACGTCGGCCAGGACGGGTTCGAGGAAATCAACTACCAACCAGCCGACAGCCCAGGTGGAGAAAATTACGGCTGGAACATCATGGAGGGGAAGTACTGCTACCCTGGCGATCGGGAGTGCGACCGCGACGGTCTGACGCTCCCTGTCCATAACTATGATCACACCGTCGGTTGCTCGATTACCGGAGGCTATGTCTACCGTGGTGCCGCGTCACCACTTCTGCATGGCGATTACCTGTTTGCTGATTTCTGTGCCGGTCGAATCTTCGGCCTCAATCGTGACGAAGACGGTGCCTGGAATCGATCGCTTCTCCTCACGACCAACCTACTCATCTCATCGTTCGGTGAAGACGAAGCAGGCGAGATCTACATCACCGACATGCGAACCGACAGCGTGTTCCGGATCGTGGCCCGGGACACGTATCCGACGCCGGAGATCGAACAGTTGTCACACACCGGCGTGCCAGCAGGGACTGGTGGCTTTGCCCTTCACATCACGGGGCGGAACTTCGTGGAGGAATCAGTGGTCGAACTGGATGGTGTTCCGCAGGAAACCACCTTCCGGGACAGCACGCTCTTGTCGGTCAGCGTCAGCGCGGTTGACCTGCGGCTTGCCACGACCATCAACGTTCGCGTCGTTAGTCCACCGCCGGGTGGCGCGTCCTCGCCAGTGGCGCTGATCGTCCAACCACCAACGATCGGAGATCCTGCGTTCACGCGCACATGGCAGCGCACCGATGACCCCGTCGCCAGCGGTGCAGTGAGCCGGACATGGATGTGGGGTCCTGAGCCATTCAGCGCAGCATTTCTGGAGGA
>JBGSWU010000485.1:0-12199 GCA_041751795.1 Thermomicrobiales bacterium | reverse complement strand
GCGTCAATGGCGCTCGAAACTGGTGGATTATCCGTCGGCATGTTTTCCCGAATATCCTCGGGACGACGGCGGTGATGATCAGCCTCGGATTCAGCGACGTGATCGCCCTCGAAGCAGTTCTATCGTTTATCGGTCTGGGTGTCACACCGCCAACGGCGAGCCTTGGGCGAATGATTCAAGGTGGGCAGGCCTACATCGACCCATTCTGGTATCAACTCGCCATTCCAGGTGGGATTCTCGCTCTCCTCGTACTGGCTTTCGCCTTTATCGGCGACGGTCTTCGAGATGCCCTCGATCCAAGAACGATGGAGTCATAGCCCAGTCAAGCATATGCTCCCAGCATGAACGACACTTTCGAACAACGAGATGGGAATGCTGTTGAATAATCGCGACGCACCTTGACTAGCTGAGCGCAGAGAGTCCGAAATCATCCGCGTTCACTGAAGGCCAGGAAGCGTCCCTTCCCGGCGCGCTTTACTCGGTACATCGCGATGTCTGCGTCGCGCAGGATGTCATCGGGCGACCGGTCGTCGTTGCGGATCGCGCGAATGCCGATGCTCGCCGACACACTCACGTCATGCTCATTGATGAGGATCGGCTTCCGAATCTCGTCCAGCAACCGCGTAACAATGCTATTGACGATGTCAGGATGTTTTATGTCTTCCAGCAGAACGACGAATTCGTCTCCGGCCAATCGCGCTGGTGTGTCACTCGAGCGCGCCGTCGCCTGCAACCGCCTGGCGACCGTAATCAGAACCTGATCGCCAACCTCGTGGCCGAAGGCATCGTTGATGCTCTTGAAGCCGTCGAGGTCGATGAACAGCAGCGACGGATGATCTCCTCGTCGCGCCCGTTTCACAGCATGGTCGAGCCGCTCCATCAGCAGCGCGCGATTCGGCAATCCTGTCAGAGGATCATGGAGCGCCTGGTGGATCAGGCGCTGCTCATCGGCCTTGCGCTCGGAAATGTCCTGAATCTGGGACACGAAATAGAGCGGCGCTCCCGCACTGTCACGGACGAGGGAGACGCTCAGCAATCCCCAGACGATATGCCCATCGCGATGAAAGTACCGCTTTTCGAGGGTGTAGTCTTCGAGTTCCCCATTCAACACGCTACTGACCAGATCCAGGTCCGCGTCGAGATCGTCAGGATGCGTCAGATCCTGGAACGTCGTCGCCAGCAGGTCCTGTTGGCTATAGCCGAACATCGCGCAAAGTGCATCGTTCACCTTCATCCAGTGTCCGTCTGTGGAAACCAGAGCGATCCCGATCGGTGCCCGGTCAAAGGCATGCGTAAAGCGCTGCTGACTCTCGATGAGCGCCTCGTCAGCCAGGTGTCGCTCAATAACGAGTCCCAGCCTGTTTCCGATCTCCGTCATCACTGACAACAGTTCATGGTCTATCGGGAGCACTTCCGTCGTGAAACACTCCAGGACGGCCACGACCTCGTGCTGGACGATGACTGGCAATGCAAAAGCCGTATGAATATCGGTTTCAGCGGCCTGCTGCTTTCTCAGGAACCGTGGATCGATCGAAACATCGCTGATCCACTCCGGCCGTCGAGTCGCCATGACACGTCCAGGTAATCCGACACCAATCGTGAAGGTTGTCTCGTCGGTGGCCTGGATGAAGCCCGCGAAGTAACGTGCGTCACTCATGTGCCAGATCGGCGACGGGCTGAGGCGACCAGGAACACCATCGGTCACGTAGACGTGGCCGATCGGCCAGCCAAGACGCTCGCAAACGAGATCGACCGCATTGCGGAGGACCTGCTCGATCTTCATCGTCCGGTCAGTCCTGACCGTCACGTCCTTGAGCAATGCGGCGTAAAGGGTTTGCCGCCGCAGTTCCTCCTGCACCTGCTTTGCGCTGGTGATGTCCCGATAGAACCAGACGTATCCGGACGACACATCTCCGTCAATACGAATTGGAGCACCGTACCGTTCGAGGACACGCCCATCACGCAGGAGGATTTCGTCGTGGGTCTCACGCGGATCGCCGTAGATGGATTCAATCTCCAGAACAAACTGGTCGGGATCATCGACCAGTTCGAGCGCACTCTGCCGTGTTGCGCTTGGCGATGCCATCGTCTCGGCACTGAGGCCCCACATAGCCAGGAATCGCTGATTGTAGTTCACGAGTTCGCCAGAGGGTGCACGAACGACGATTGCGTCCGGAGATGCCTCGCCCTGTGCGTGGAGAATCGCAGACTGAAAATCGAGGTTCGCTTCGATTTGCTTCCGCTGGGTGATGTTGAACATCATCCCCTGCCAGAAGGCCGGGTTACCATCGTCATCGGTGACGATGGTTGATTCATCGTGAACCCAGACAATGCTGCCATCTCGTGCGACGTAACGATACTCCATCCGAAATGGCTCACCAGTCTGGTTACAGCGTTCGGTTTCGGCTGCGACCGCATCGCGGTCATCGGGGTGAATGAGGCTCAGCCAACGCTCCGGCTCACTCGTCATCTCCTCAGGTGTGTAGCCGATCATCTTGAGGATCTGAGGGCTGGTGTAGGTCGTCGCGTTGATGTTGCTGACAGACTGGATGTAGGTGACCGCCGGCATCTGCTCGATGAGCGCTCTCAGCCGCGCTTCCGCCTGACTGAGCGCTTCCCGCACCTGGCGTCGCTCGGTGATGTCCTGCGGCGTCGCCATTCCAGCGACAATCGTGCCGTGCTCATCGCGAATTGGCCCGACGCTAACCTCGTAGTAGCGCTTGCCGAAGCGCACCTCGAACGATTCCTCCTTCCCTGCGAGCGCGGCCCGGAAGTGCGGTTCGAGCTGGCTCGCAAATCGCCTCGGGAATGCCTCCCAGATCGTCCTTCCGCGCAGGTCATCACTCAACAATCCAAGGGCATGGACGCTGGAACCAGTCGCGATCAGGAAGCAGAGGTTGCTGTCAAAGAGGGCCATCGCCCCGCTCGGGAAATGGCTTGCCAGGGTGCGATGAAGGTGTTCGCTCGCCTGCAGTGCCTCGGTCGTTTCGACGAACATGCGTCGTTCACGCCGAAGTCGTGCCCACAGGACACCTGTGGCGATTCCTGCCAGTGCTGCCACGACCAGCGCGATAGCACTGAACATGGATACGTCGGTCGACATGACGATAGCCGATCACGGAACTCGCCCCATTGCCCGTTTGGGAGATCCCTACACGAACATGCTTGTATTAGAACCAGCCGGACAGGCAGCGGCAATAGCATGGTGGTCCTAGTTGGATCACGGATAGACACATCCAGCGACGGTTGTCGAACTTCATGACCACTGCTTGGTCGATACCAGCCTGACAGGCGTCGTAGTATTGATTCCCATTGGGATCGCCAACCTGATGCCGTGTCGATTCAATCCCCCACCAGTCGACAATTCTCTGAAGGCTCACGGCTGGCCACAACGCATGAATTGGAGGATCGCGTTGCGAAAGCTCATTGTACAGTTATTCCAGTCGCTGGACGGCGTCGTTCAAGCGCCGGGTGCACCAAACGAGGACCGCGACGGCGGCTTTGAGCACGGTGGATGGCTCGTACCCCACTTCGACGACGACTTTCTGCAGTCCGTCACCCAATCAACCCAGCGTGACGGCGACTTCACTGTCGGCTCGTATGGCGCTGAACAGGAACCATCGTCGAGCGCCTGATCTCGCACGAAGGCAGAGGTGACGCGCCTACATCCGAGCCACATCTGCCAGGTAGTACGCTCGGTTGAGTGGATTCGGGCCAATCCGTTCCCGGACTGGTAGTTCGCCAGTCACGACGATGTATCCGGCAAAGTTCGACACCCAACCACCGTCTCCTCCGGTCAGACCCGGCAACTGCTGTTCGACCGCACGAAGTTCCACGGTCGGAATCTCGCAGATGATTCGATGCGACGATCCATCTCGAAACACATTGCGGATCGTCGCCCGTGCGTTCACCACCGCGCCACAAACTGCGCCGAACGTATCCTCCGGAATCTCAAGATCAAGTTCATCGATTGGTTCGCAGACCTCGGTTCCGGCGCGGCGCAACGCCTCCATCAGGACGAGTGGCGTGAGTTTCCGGAAGTCACCGGCAGTACTGACCGGCGACCAGAATCCCGCATGCGTCAGCGTAACGATGCAATCGGTCACCTCCCAACCGTACAACCCCTGCGCGAGTGTGTCGTGAACCGTTTCTTCGATGGCGCGGTAGAACGCCAGCGGCAGCGACCCGAGTTCCCGCTGGTAGTGGATGCCGCTTCCCGACGGGCCAGGCTCGACCATGAAACCGACAGTCCCGTAAAACGGATTCTCACCCTCACCGATGATCTCGACACACGCACCCGTCCCGATCGGGCGCTCGATGCAGATCGTCTGGCTGAGTCCAAATGTTGCATCGACCCCGTACTCCTTCGCGAGTGTGTCCTGAATGACCTCCTTCTGGACCTCGCCGTACAACCGGAGCGAGATCTCTCCTTCCGCATTGCGCTGACGGAGCGAGATCAGCGGGTCCTGCTCGGAGAGTTGTTCGAGCGCAGTCCGTAAGCGTGTGATCTGTCCGGGATCGACCGGTCGAACCACACTCTCAAGCGCCGGTAACGAAAAGGTAGCCCCGATAGCTGTGACACCGGTACCACCGCCGATCTGGTCGGCGATTCGCGCCGCCCGTAGTCCGTGCAGACCGACGATTTCCCCGGGACCAGCCACATCCGTTTGAACGGCTGATCCAGATTCGTAGCGTTCGATGCCAGTGATCCGTTCTTCGTTTCCTTCAATTTCTCCCAACGCGTCCCGCCGCCGGACCACCACTCGCTGCCTCACGGCCAGGCAGCCATCGAACACCCGAACGTAGACGATTTTTTCCCCAGACGCCCTCCGGGCGATCTTGAAGACCGTCGCGGCGACCGGCGCGTCGTCGTCACCCTTGGCTTCCGGGAGCCAGGCCTTGACTCCATCAAGGAGTTCCGGCACGCCGACGCCAGTGATCGCCGAGCCGAAAAAGGCCGGCACAACCATCTGCGACGCGACCTGCTCCCTGAGTTCGTCGATGAGAAAGGCGTCGCTCAACGCGCCACCTGTGCGATCGAATTCTTCGATGACGCGCTCGCTCGTTTCCGCCAACGTGTCGATCACCGATCCCCGCCAGCCCGCGCTCGCGGGATCGTTGGCAACGACTTCGGCAGTCCGGTCGCCGAGGCCGGTCGGAGCGTTCATCGCGACAACCCGCAACCGCAGTTTCCGGCGGATGTCGTCGAGCAGCGGTTCGCCGCGTGCTCCGAGTCGATCGATCTTGTTGACGAAGATGAGGAGTGGAAGTTTCGCCGCCTGCACCGCCTGGACGAGTCGACGCGTCTGTGACTGGACGCCCTCGACGGCTGAAACGACGAGGACAACACCGTCGAGCACCCGCAACGACCGCTCGACCTCGGCGACGAAGTCCCCGTGGCCAGGCGTATCGATGAGGTTGACCTTGAGCTGATTCAGTTGAAACGAGACGACCGCGGACTGGATCGTGATGCCGCGCGCACGTTCCAGTTCCATCGTGTCGGTCTGGGTCGTGCCCTTGTCGACACTCCCGACCGAACGAATGACGCCGGTTTCGAAGAGGATACGCTCGGTGAGGCTGGTCTTACCAGCGTCTACATGCGCCAGAATCCCGATGTTGACAATCGCCATGCACGACACTTTCGTTGAAGAAACATTCGACGACGAGGTTCTTCAACGCTTGCCGCATGGGACTCTCCTTCTATATCTATACCTGCATCGGAGTTGCACGAATGCAAATGAATTGGGAGCCACGGTTCGCAACTCGGCACATATCTCACACCAGGAGATAACAACCGACACGCCCGGAAACAGGCCGTGCCGGATAGTATCAGAACGACTCGCAACCTGCCAGACATCGAAGCGAAGGATCGCCAGTGCCAGCTATCGACCGCGACCGGGAACACACTACTGTCCGGAGATTGCTCCGCGAACATGTCGGCGATGTCGATGGTGGCATCGTTCAACTCGCTGGCGGCTACTTTTCCCACACGTTCGCATGCGCCGTTGATGGCAGTGAGTACGTCGTCCGCCTCAACAGCGATGACCATGCTTGCGAAAGCTTCAATAAAGACGACTATGCCTGGAAACGCTTCGCGTCGCCGATCTTGCCGATTCCGCGACTTGTCGCGACCGGCGAAATCGATGGCGGGTGGTACGCGATCAGCGAACGGGTCGCGGGGCGCACGTTGCGTGAAAACTCCCCGCCAGAACAATGGAAGGTCCTGCCCGAGTTGCTCGATATCGTTGAAGCCATTGGCCAATCGAATGTGTCGTCCTCCCAGGGCTACGGCGACTGGGATGGTGATGGTCACGGTCGCTTTTCATCATGGCACGCCTTCCTTGCATCGACCGCCGCCAACCATCCTGACGGCTACTACGCGAACTGGCATCACCTCTTTGACGACTCGTTCCTCGAACGCGACCTCTTCGATCTCGTGACACGCCGAATGCTCGAACTCGCGGACGGCTGTCCCAACGAACGATCACTGATTCACAACGACCTCCACTTCGACAACATCCTCTCCGATGGCGAGCGAATCACCGGCATCGTCGATTGGGCCAACGCACTTTACGGCGACTCACTCTACGATGTCGCCTGGCTGATCTGGCAAGCCGACCATCCCGGCTGGTGGTACGACGACGGAGTCGAGATTCTGCATCGTCGGTTTGGTGCCGCGCCGGACTACGATGTACGAATCGCCTGCTACAAATGCCACATTGGCCTGGACCACTTGCGCTTTTACGCCAGAACCGACAATCGCGATTGGTACGATTTCTGCCGCGACTGGCTGCTCAAACTGCTCCAGGCAACCTCTCACCTATGACAGCTCTCCGACAGTCACCACATGGCGCGAAAATCGCGTTAGACCAACTGCCGGTGACGAAGCATCAGCGTTGCCACCCATTCAATATGACAGGAACACAGCAATTCGATGAAACGAACACGCAACGTGCAAACCGTGCTGGTCACTGGTGCGTCGTCGGGGCTTGGTAAGGAGATCGCACGGACGCTCTGCAACGAAGGCTATGTTGTCTATGGCGCGGCACGAAATGTTGACCAGATGGCCGATCTGCAGCAACTCGGTGTCATCACGATCAGGATGGACATCACGAACGAAGACGACGTCGTCGCTGCGGTGAACCAGATCACCGCGGAACACGGTGGTGTCGATGTCCTGGTCAACAACGCCGGATTCGGGATGTACGGGGCGATGGAGGACACACCCATCGACGACGCCCGGTATCAGTTCGAGGTCAACCTATTCGGCCTGGCGCGATTGACGCAACTGGTGCTGCCATACATGCGGGACCAGCGCGACGGACGCATCGTCAACATTTCCTCAATAGCCGGAAGAATCTACACCCCACTGGGTTCCTGGTACCACGCGACCAAACACGCCCTCGAAGGCTGGTCCGATTGCCTGCGAATCGAACTGGCACCGTTCGGCATCAAGGTCATCGTCGTTCAACCCGGAATCATCGAAACCGGATTCAGCGATCTGATGGTCGGGCCGATGCTGGAGCGTTCCGGCAGCGGCGCCTATTCGACAATGGCTAACAGAATGGCGAGAACATCGCTGAGCGCGTACAAACCTGGGAACGCCTCATCCCCATCGGTTGTCGCTGAGACCGTCTCGAAAGCGCTGCGTACCAGGCACCCTCGGACCCGCTACGCCGTTGGCAAACACGCGAAGCCACTCATCATCCTGCGGAAATTTGCTGGTGATCGGCTCTTCGACATGGCTGTGCTGCGATTCATGTGAGCACGATGTTTCAGACAATCGATGCTAGTGCCTGTTCGTTATGACGATGCTGCTGCGCCATCATGCTAGACTGACCAGAGATGAATGAGTCATTCCGACACATCCGTCGCACCAGAAACATGGTCGCTGCTTCCGGTGTGCTGGCCTTATTGATGATCGTAGTAGAGGCATTCCATGTCAGTCATCACCCGCAACAATGTCAAGATCGAGGGCCAGGGCACTCAGGCGATGATCCTTGCCCACGGTTATGGCTGCGACCAGCATATGTGGCGTTACGTCACACCCGCATTCGCCAACGACTACCGCATCATCCTGTTCGACCACGTCGGATCTGGTCAATCTGACCTTGCTGCCTACGACCGAACGAAATACCAGTCGCTCGAAGGCTATGCCGACGACATCCTTGGGATCTGTGCAGAACTCGATATCGAGCATGGTGTATTCGTCGGGCACTCAGTCAGTTCGATGATCGGCATTCTGGCCGCGATCAAAGAGCCGCATCGGTTTGACGATCTGATCCTGATCGGCCCGTCCCCTCGCTATATCAACGACGACACGTATCTGGGCGGGTTCGACGAGCAGGACATCCGCGAGTTGCTGGAATTCCAGGACCGCAACTACCTCGGCTGGTCGAGCACACTCGCACCAGTCATCATGGGCAACGAAGATCGACCCGAACTCACCGAGGAACTGACGAATAGCTTTTGCCGGACCGACCCCGAAGTCGCTAAGCAGTTTGCAGCGGTGACGTTCCTGTCCGACAACCGCGCCGATCTTCCCAAGTTGCAGGCACGCGCCCTCGTCCTGCAGTGTTCGGAAGACGCAATCGCACCATTGCAGGTCGGCGAGTACGTCCACCACGAACTCGCCAACAGCGAGTTCGTGCTGTTGAACGCGACCGGGCATTGTCCACATTTGAGCGCTCCGGACGAAACCATCGCCGCGATGAAGTCCTTCCTTGGCCAGACGTGAATCACCTGGAAGGGTTCAGCAATATCCAATGAGTAGCGACCTCGTGAGAGCATCGCTGGAAGATCTATATGAGGACGCGCCCTGCGGATATATCTTCATGCTCCCCGATGGCACGCTCGCACGAGTCAACCAGACATTCGTCGAATGGACCGGTTACGATCGCGATCATCTGATGAGCACGCGCTTCCAGGACCTGCTGACCGTCGCTGGTCGAATCTTCTACGAGAATCAGTATGCCCCTCTCCTTCAGATGCAGGGGTTCATCAAGGAAGTCAGTTTCGATATCCGCTGTCAGGATGGCCGGCGGCTCCCGGTACTGGTCAACTCGACACTGAAGCGAGCAACGGATGGCCAACCAACGCTCATCGCGAGCACGATCTTCGCGACAACCGACCGCGAGCACTACGAGCGCGAACTACGAGTAGCGAGGGAACGCGCCGAACAATTGGCGACGATCGTCACTTCAGCAAGCGATGCGATTGTTCGGGCATCGGCGGACGGCACGATCGAAACATGGAATTCCGGCGCCAGGCAACTCTTCGGCTATGCACCAACAGATATCGTCGGGCAACGCCTCTGGAGCTTGTTCCCGTCGCTGGAACGGGAGACAGACCGCCATCTGGTGATAGGCGAACTGACGGCCGGACGACCAGTGTTTCTGGACGGTACCGGGCAACACACCGATGGACACCAGATTGATATCTCAATCGGCTTGATGCCACACACCGGATTGCTCGGTGAACTGGACGGCATTTCAGCGATCATCCGGGACATCAGCGAACGGCGGGCGCTCGAACGCCTGCAGCAGGAGTTCCTGGCGATGACGAGCCACGAACTTCGTCATCCGCTGACCAACATCAAGGGCCAGGCGCAACTCATGCGCAGGCGTGAGACATACAACGCACGCGCGGTCGATGGCATCATCGAACAGACAAACCAGCTCGGACGATTGATCGATGACCTGCTCCTTGCTTCGCTGATCGAAGCAGACCGCTTTGATGTCCGGCGAGAGCCAGTCGACCTCATGCACGAGATATCGACCACAGCCGAACAATTGCAAACCGACGAGCACCCAATTCGCGTTCACAGCGACACCGAAGCCGAGACACTGCTGGTGAACGGGGATCGTCAACGGCTCGGGCAAGTCTTCACCAACCTGCTCTCGAACGCCAAGAAGTACTCCCCCATTGGCTGTGAGGTAACGGTCCGAATCCAGGCCGACGATTCCGTCGCCAGCGTCGATATCATCGATCAGGGTGTCGGCATTCCGGAAAGCGATATCCCACGCCTCTTCACGCGCTTTTACCGAGCGGAACGATCAGCCACCTACGTTCACGGGCTCGGCCTTGGCCTCTACATCAGCCACCGGATCGTCCATGCCCACAGTGGAAGCATCGATGTTCAATCCGAAGTCGGCGTTGGAAGCACATTTACCGTGACGCTCCCCCGCTACAATAGCGCCTCGACCGAGCGTGCATCGCCTTGATGCGTGACGTGTCTGGGCACGACTGACTGCGGTCAATAGCGCGCGGCACGATCGAGGAGCCGGATGACAATGTCAACATCCACGCACATCCGTATCGGACTGGCAGCCGCCTGGAATGCGCCGTCGGTTGAGGAACGGCTCCAGATCGTCGATCGATTTCTCAACGAGGCAGGAGCGCGGGACGTCGCCATCGTCTGTTTCCCTGAGGCCTATATTCCAGGGCTACGCGGCATGGACTTTCCCGTGCCACCCCACGATCAGGACCGCCAGCAGGAAGCACTCGAACACGTTCGTGCCGCCGCCCAGCGCAACCGTGTCGCTGTCGTCATTGGTTTGGAGTGGGCAACCAGCCTGGGACTTCACAATGTGGCGTTCGCGATTGCGCGTGACGGCACGATCGTCGGTTACCAGGCGAAGAACCAGATTCCACCCGAAGAAGAACCGCACTACGTGCCAGACGGCCAGCGTCGACTCTTCGAAGTCGACGGCGTCCCGTTCGGAATCACCATCTGCCACGAGGGGTGGCGCTACCCGGAGAGTGTCCGCTGGTCAGCCACGCGCGGCGCGCAGATCATCTTCCACCCGCAACTCACCGGCAGCGATCAGTCCGGCCCAACAATCGAGCGCTGGGGTGATCCCGATTCTCCCTACTATGAAAAGGCAATGATCGCCCGTGCCGTCGAAAACACCGTCTACTTCGCCAGCGTCAACTGCGCCATGCGCTACCAGGACTCGGCGACCACGCTGCTCGGCCCGGACGGCGACTGCCTCGCTCATGTCCCCTACGGCAAGGAACAACTGCTCGTCCACGACATCGACCTGTCACGAGCGACCGGCTTTACCGCGCGCCGCTACAACCCGAACTTCTACCCACCGGACTGAATCCCCACGCCAGCGGAAGAGGATCCAGGCCGCTCCTCCGTTATGAACCACGAACGGTATGCCGGTACAACGGAAAGACGTACCGGTAGAACTTGCTGAACTCATACAGAAGGCGCGGGAGCGGCAGCTTGCGTTTTGTCGGATCGGCGTGCTGGAACATGCCAAACTCGGTGTAGTGAACGCCAGCGCGACCCGACAACGCCGACGTCAGCCGTCGCGACTCATCGACCGGAATGACCGCGTCGTCACGATCGTGGCCGATGACGATCAACGGCGCGTGGATATCCTCCAGACAGGTCATCGGCGACAATCGCGCCAGTCGCTCCTGGATTGATACGGGCAGTCTGCAAAGCGCGGCCTCGGCGTCATCCGATTCCAGCGTACGAAGCAGCGGGAGAACCAGTTGTGCGTCCTCAGAGAGATCGTCCGGATTGACTGAACCGCCGTCTTCAGTGAACCCCGTTCTCAGTCGTTCGGCGTCATCGGATTCGAGCGTCGACGTCAGGGAACGAACGTAGACGGCGCGCGTCAGCGGGTCGACCAGCCATGGTTCCCGGCCACGTTGGGTGGCTTGCGTCTCACTGGCAATCGACACGGCGAGGGTCGATAAGGAGGCGTACGGTGCAAACGTGCCAACGAAGCGCACTCGATCCCGGATCAGGGGATGAGCCGCCGCCATCAACGCAAACGACCCACCAACGCACGTCCCGAGCAACCCGCTCCGCTTCACGTCAACATACGGTTGCTGGAGTAACCAATCGGTAGCAAGCGCGATGCTGTCGATGTCCTCCGGATCAAGTCGTCGATCGCGCATCGACGGAGACCAGTAGAGGAGCGCTGCAAACCCCGACCGCGCCAGCGCCTCGCCGAGACGCGGCACCTGCGGGTGATCGACACCGAACGGCACGACACCCAGACACACCACCATTCCGGGATGTGGCCCTCCCGCGTTCGGTCGATAAACGTCACCCTCCGCGTGCCCGTCCTGCGTTGGATACGACAGCCGCTCGACAACTGGGCGTGGAGTCACCCAGTTGAGTGCTCCTGACGGGAGCATCGGCAGAACCTTGAGGAAGAACACCGTCGTCTTCCAC
>JBGSWU010000484.1:0-5451 GCA_041751795.1 Thermomicrobiales bacterium | reverse complement strand
TATTTTTTTGAACTGTCCAACTGTCCGGCGTCACCGTTCCACCCACGATGCTCTCGCCCAGTCCCCAACTGGCGGTCACGAGGATCTCTGCCGTTGAACCAGTGACGGGATTCGCGCTGAACATCACTGCTGAGACATCTGCTGGAACCAGTTGCTGAACCAGCACTGAGACGCAGTCGCCATCGTGCGATAGTCCGTGCTGGCGACGATAGGCGAGGACTTGTTCCGTCCGCGACGATGCCCAGCAGCGTTCGACCGCACTGACGACTGCTTCGACGCCGACGATGTTGAGGTAGGTGTCGTGTTGCCCGGCGAACGATGCTAATGGGCCGTCCTCATCGATCGCCGACGAGCGCACTGCCACGCTTGGCTCGGAAACACCTAACCGGTTAGCCAATTCGAGATAGCCTGAAGCAAGCGATTCCCGCAGCGAGGGGGTCAGGCAACCTCGGTCATCGGCCCGGCGGAAGGCCGCTGCCGTCAGCGAGAAGCCTGAAGGAATCCGATGGATGGACGACAATCGGCTCAGATACGTTGCCTTGGCCCCTGTTAACAGGACATCATGACCCGTCGCGTCGTCAAGCCAGATGATATCGGTGAGTTGTCGATGCGCAGCCTGCATGGAATGAGATCCTGTCCGAGCATCTGTAGCAGTGGGTACTCATAATATATGTTAAGGATTGATAACGCGTCAACACAATCACGGTTGAACATTGGTGCTAAATCGGAGGTTAGCAGCAAGTCTGTTTTTTCGCTGTGCAGAGCCGGGTCAGCTGACAGTCACCCCTTCAGCAGGGATGAAATGGGACGGAAATGCCACGAGATGGGCAACCAAAACACCAGTGCGTGTAGTGGTCCGAACACACGTCGGAATGAGGGAGTCAGGATTGTCTGGTAAGCGCGTGCATCGTCCAGGGATCCGGGTAGGTTATGATCTCTGGGCTGATACATATGACATAACGCCGAACCCGGTTGTCGCGATCGATGCACGGGTGACGGTTGCGGCAGTTTCAGCACGAGCCGGGGAGCGCGTGCTGGATGCTGGATGCGGGACTGGACGAAACCTGCCGGGGGTGCTGGCAGCTGGCGCGCAGGTAACCGGTGTCGATTTCTCGCGGGAAATGCTGCGGAAGGCACAAGGTCGACACCCTGACGTCCCGCTGGTGCAGGCCGATCTTCAGGCAGTCTGGCCGTTTCAGCCTGATGCCTTCGATGTTGTCCTCTGCGCGCTGGTTGGCGAGCATCTCGACCGGCTCGATGTCGTGACGCGCGAGATGCGACGGGTGCTGGTCCCCGGTGGCCGGGTGATCTTTTCCGTTTACCACCCTGCGATGGCTCAGGCGGGAAAGGAGGCGAACTTCGAGCGTGACGGGGCGGAGTACCGGCTTGGCGCGGTGCGCCACACGTTGTCCGACTACCTCCTCGCGTTCGAACGAGCCGGGTTCGACAGAATCACCGTTGATGAGTTCATTGGCGATGACACGCTTGTCGAGGTTGAGCCAGCAGCGGCGCGGTTCGTCGGATTTCCGTTGCTGGTGCTGATCGAGGCCGTGTCACCTTAAGTTACTGTCCCGTTCTCAGGGGTTCCGATGCGACGTTTCGACGCGACTTGAGCCGATCCAACTGAGTATCATCTGCAATCAACCAGTAGACGCGCCGTGTGCGTTGCTGGTGGCAGGCGAAAGGCCGGTGTGGATGGAAACTGACGAACGCTCCGAACGTCCAACGATCGTCGCGCCAAGTGTCGTGTCGGGTGGAACATCGTCGTCAGGCGATGTTGCACTGCTGATTGATTTCGAGAATCTCAAGTGGTCGTTGCAGAATCGCTATCACGTTTCGCCGAGCCTCGGATCGCTGGTTGAAGCGATCAGCGACCAGGGACGTATCGTCGTTGCCCGTGCCTACGCGGACTGGACCGATGGGCGGCTGCGCGTCGACGCGCCGAACCTGTATGGAGCAGGAATTGAGCCGGTCTATGTGCCGGGCGGTGTACGCAACAGCGCCGATGTGCGGATGGCAGTTGACGCCGTCGATTTGTGTGGTCGATTTGCAAACATTTCGACATTTGTCCTGGTAACTGGCGATCAGGATCTGATCCATGCGTTGAACCATCTGCGTTTGCAGGGTCGACGGGTCGTTATCGTTGGTGTTGGGTATTCGACGAGCGCATTCCTTTCAGCATCAGCTGATGCCGTCCTCGTCTATGAGCGCGACATCCAGCCGGTGGACGAGTCGGTGGTTGATACGTTCGACCCGGTTTCAGCGATCGGCGCTCCTCCGATGGAAACGACATATGAATACATCAAGACGATCCTGCGGGACCAGTCCGGTCGCGAGATGATGCCGTTCACGAAACTGGTGGCGGCGCTGCGTGAACGGTACGGATTCTCGGCGCGTGACTGGTACGGACTGCCGTTTCGAGTGTTGATGCTGCGAGCGTCGGAGATGGGGCATGTCCGGCTGAGCACGATTGGCGGGTTCGATTACGCTGGGCTGGCTGACTCTCCGCAGCCGGAACTGGATTCTCCAGCCGCCGCGGCTGAAGCCGACCAGCGTGGACTCGATCTTCAGGATTCGTTCAATATCCACCTCGAAGACCTCTCGATTGGCGAGCAGCGCGCTGTGTTGTCGTTCCTACGCGATCTGCAGGCTCGGTCGTTGTACATGACGTTCAAGTACATGGTCGATAATCTCGTGTTCCATGGCGTGTTGCCGCGTTTATCTCGGGATCAGGTAAGCGTCCTCATCAACCACCTCGCCGATGTTGGGATTCTCAATCGGCAGTCTGCGACTGGTTCCCAGCCAGACACGGGGATGACGTACACCTACAACACCTTTGCGTTCAACGGGGAGCACCCGGACGCAAAGGCGATTCTCGCTCACTCAGAAGACAATCCGTTCGCGTCGCTGCTGGCGGCTGTTGAGGAGGTCCGTGATGCGAACGGAGCAGCATCGTTGACTGACGTTCAGGAAGCGATCGAGCGTCGCGTCGAACGGCCATTGACGAGTTTCGGCTTCGACAGCCCTCGTGCGTACTTCAATGCAGCCCGGCAGGAGGGTCTGGTCGAGATCGATGTTGACCCGGATGGCAGGGACATCGTGGTGCTCCGGCGCTGATAGCAGATCTGGCCCATGGGAGCCGAACGCGTCGGCTTCCTCCGGGCCAGTCTTCATGCGCGATGAATCGGTCTGGTCTACATCCCTCGCGGCAAACGGACGACGAACCGGGATCCGCCATCAGCGGGATGCTCGGCCGTGACCTGGCCGCTGTGGAGTTCGACGATCTGACGGGTGATGAAGAGACCGAGACCGAGACCGCTCGTGTGGTCCGCGACATTTGCCTGGTAGAAGCGCTCGAAAATCTGAGCCTGCTTCTCCGGCGAGATGCCGATGCCGTGGTCGCGGATCGACAGTTCGATGCTGCCATCCTCACTCTCGGAAAGCGTCACGAGGATATCGCCACCTGCTGGACTGTATTTGATGGCATTGTCAAGGATGTTGGTGACAACCTGCTCGATCCGGAGTGGATCAATCCAGGCTTCCAGTGTTGCTGGGGCCGTTACGCTGATCGTGTGGGCGTCCGTCGATGGCTGGATGCTGGAAACGACGCTCGTGACCAGAGCAGACAGATCGGTTGACATCCGGTCGATTGACAACTTGCCAGCTTCGAGACGTGAAACGTCGAGCAACTGGTTCAGCAGCATCGTGAGCCGGTTGGACTGACCCGCGATGACTTCCATTGTCCGCATCATTCGATCGTGATCGATCTCGCTGGATCGCCGCAAACGGCGCAGTGCGAGTTGCGCCTGGCCCGAAAGGCTGGTCAGTGGCGTTTTCAGTTCATGGGCTGCAATCGACAGGAATTCATCACGCTGGCGGACGGCTACTTCGGCCTCCTGGCGCGCTGCCCGTTCTGCGGCGAGGGCGACTCGCAATCGTTCTTCCACCTGGACACGGCTGGCGATCTCTGTTTCGAGCCAGAGCGCCCGCTGTTGCAGGTCGGCAATTGCCCGCAGCCGGTCGTTTGACGATGGCAGGGCGCTGTAGCTTTCGGCTGGAATGACGTGAGTGTGGGCTGCATTGATCGCTGTAAACAGACCGATCAATTCTTCGCCGCCATCATGGTCCATCGGGTAGGCACAGAAGAGTGAGAAGGGTAGTCCCTACTGGAGTTCGTTCCACAGCCGTTCGAGTTCGAGCGTCGCGTCGTATCTGCCGTCGGCAACGAGGAGCGCGACCATCCCACCGAAGATGCGAACACGAGGGTAACTCGCGACCGCTGTCCTCACAATCTGGCCGACCGTCGTATTAAATCGATCTGCGTCGGGAGTGCCATCGACCATGAACTGGCTCAGTGTGTTAAGCGCATCATGAACGACGTACTGACCTTCGGCCTGGGCAGCATCGATATCCAGACCGGCCAGTTTCAGTCGCTGTTCAATGCCATCGCGGTGTGTTTTCGTCGCGATTACGACGCCCGCATCACCGGCCCGCAGTGCATTGGCGATATAGTCCGCGACGGCGTCGAGCAGGTATGCGTGCTCTTCATAGAACTGGACAATATGCGCGTTGTCGTTCTCGATCAGCACTTTCCATTCAGCGTTTGGCGCGACCTCAAGGATGGTCGCTCCTGTCGCAGCCAGTGCTGACGGATCGTCCTTCAGGATTCGTAGTGGAGTGGATTGCTCCGAGGTCAATGGCGAATTGGCTCCGGAAGCAGAAAATGCATCATCCATTTGCAGCAGTCTATCAGTTGTTCGCTCTCGTAAGGAGTCAGGTATCAGGCGAACATAGGTACGATCGGCTCAATCGTCGGTACAGTTCCGGCCCGCATGATAGATGCCATTAGATTACATGATCAGATAGCGGACTGGATGATCCAGCCGATGGCGAACCTGTTTCCTCCCGGCGGCGGTAACTGGTTAACGCATATCGATCACGTCAACCTGCTCGCACATCTCAAGAACCGGACAGATAGAGCAAAGCGGTCGCTTGCCGGTACAGATGTGTTTACCGAATGGGACGAGCAGGCGGTTGATATCAATCCAGTGTCGTTCCGGCAGAACCGCTTCAAGCGACGCCATTGTGCTCTCTGGTGTCGTGGTGCGGACATAGCCCCAGCGGTTTGTCACGCGATGGACATGGACATCGACTGAAATGTGCCCTTGCCCGCACGCGATACCGAGAACGAGGTGTGCACACTTCGGGCCGACTCCCGGAAAGGACTGCAGGAGCGCCTCATCGCAGGGCAACTCGCCGTCATGATCCTCCACGATCCGGCGGGCAATCTCGTGGATCTGGCGCGCCTTGGCCTGGTGAAACGATGAGGCCATGATGGAGGAGTCGATCTCGTCGGGTGTCATGGCAAGCATGTCTGCCGGTGTTCTGGCTCGCTCGAACAGTTTCTGGGCGACGGGTAGCGTCGTCTCGTCACGCGTGCGGATAGAGATC
>JBGSWU010000483.1:0-5385 GCA_041751795.1 Thermomicrobiales bacterium | reverse complement strand
CCGGCGCAGCAACTGCCTCCGGCGCATCCGTGGCAGCTGCCTCCGGCTCGGCGGACGACAGGATTGAAACGTCCGGTTCAACGACGACAGAGGTCTCAATGTCGGGAATCGGAGCGGGTTGCGAAACGTCACCAAACGGGACGAACGCTCGTGGCTGCTCCTCAACGACAACGTCACTCGCCGTTGCCTCGGCGATCGTTGTCGCCGCGTTGTCCTGTTCCGATTGTTCAGAAGCGCCATTCA
The DNA here is from genome assembly GCA_041751795.1 of Thermomicrobiales bacterium. Lineage (GTDB taxonomy): Bacteria > Chloroflexota > Chloroflexia > Thermomicrobiales > CFX8 > JBBECJ01. The sequence continues at coordinate 5,142 of JBGSWU010000483.1, read as the reverse complement.
TTGCATGGCGATCAGCCAGATGCTCCGGAAGGACGTTCCGCCACTCCTCATCGATCCCTTCATCCGTCACGCCATAGAACACATGCAGGTGATCGTCATGCCGGTAAACGAGGTTGTAGCGAACATCTCCGCCACGTGGCTTATATGACTTCCAGTAGCCACGGTCGCTACCATCATCCCAGGTGACGTCCTCGACGCGACATGGGTGCATTTCAAGCTGGGTGATCGCGTAGCGCCAGAGTCTCCGGGCCGAGTCGCGGGTGACATTCTGGACGATCTTGAGGTTCCGCAGATCACGCATCGCGTGGTACCGGACACCGTCCAGCATCAGCGACTCGACGATCTCAACGCCAGTCCGTGGGAACGGGATATCCTCGCAAGCATGTAATTGCTGGATATCTGCCTCAGAGAGCTGAATAGACCCTTCAATTTCCATATCAAAGTTGGCTGGCTCGGGTGCAGAAGCAACATCGACTGCCGGCTGTTCAGGCGTGTGAGATCTGCTCGACGACCTGCGGCGACGAGACGACCGGCTGCTCCGCTCTTGAAGGCCGTTTCCGTCCGCTACAACCGACGGCTGCTCCTGCGTGATTGGCGTTTCGATCAGTTCGTGGTCCACGTCAGTGACGATCAGTGGTCGCTGCTGCTGGGGCACAGGTGACACTCGCTCGGAGGTCGGCACCAGTTCAGGTAATGCACCACTCGTTTCGGCAATACCAGCCTTCACCAGTTGGACGATCTCGTCGCGGACAGCGATCGTCGTCTCACCCTCCTGGCGAACGTAGATCGTACTTGGCAGGACGGCGTAGGGCTTGTCGCTTCCTGCTGGAACTTGAATGACGATCAACTGCCGGTTTTCGGTGGCGGTGATGTCGATCGTCCCGGCAATCGGAGGGGTGACGTAGCGAGCTAGATCTTCGGCGATCGCCCTGGCCGTATCCGGTGCGTTCTCGACACCGGCGACTGCGTCACGCGGGTTGGCGGATATCCCGACGAAAATCGTTCCGCCGTTCCCATTGGCGAACGCAGCGGCATCACGGACGACCGGGCTCAAGCGGCCACGACGCGGTGGTAGCGTCTCGTGAAACGCCTGGACGATCGTTTCCCCTTCGGCACGAGCGATCCGGACGAAGTCGTACGGGTCGTGGGACGGGCGATATGGCCGGACGCGATTGAAATGATCGGATTCGAAAAGCTCACGCAACGCCGCGAACGAGGCGTCTTCGAGTTGCACTTCGGTCATTCGATCGCAAACGCCGAGGTTGCTCGGGCGATTTGGATCTCGATTGAGGCGATGCGCATCGGAACCCTGGATAATGTGCATCCGTTTGGGATACTCGGGCTTCGATCCGTTGAAGAATCGCGCGGTCGACCGACGGCTGGTACTTTCCATATCCGTCGCTTCGAGTGCGTGGATGTAGTCGCTCTGAGTGAACGCGATCTTCGTCTGGCCGCCAAACGGCAGGTTCGTCATCGCCACGCCGTGAGTCGAGTTGACATGTGCCGGGATGACGAGCGCACCGCTGTCGTGCAGCAATTCGTAGGCGCGCAGGACATCCGACGTTGCGCCGACTTCGCCGCTGCCAAAGTCGATCTTGTCTTCAGGGACGTTGAGTTCCAGCAACAGATGCTCAAGTTGCCGGATGGACGTACCCTCCGGGAAAATTGCCAGAATGTGGAAACCGAACGTCGCTGTCAGCTCGAAACCCGGCAGGACTCTGATCTTTCGCAACAGGCGACGGTAGTCATCAAGCCGCCGTTGTTCGCCAGGTGTCAATCGTTCGAGCACTTCGAGCAGTTCGAGGTCTTCAATCTCTCGCCAGAAGTTCGCATAGCCACGGACCGAATTGTGGTCGGTGTAGGCGATTAGATCAGCTCCACGCGATTCAGCCTTGCGAAGAATGTCCAGGAACGAACAATCGGGTTCCTGATAATCGGCTGATGCGGGTGTATGAATATGCAGATCAATCCGCCGCCAAACCAGTTCATGTTGGTCACGCTGGCCGCGATCACTGGTGCGAGAGCGTCTGCTCCTGCCCAATGAATAACTGAACCCTTCGTTGAGTGCTATGAACCGGCAAAAATATCGCGCCGGCCGGTGGGCCATCAATCGGCCACACTGTGAAGAATTGTATCAATCCGCTATCGAAACGATACAAGTGCGTGTACGTTCACTCAGCCAGCGCGTGTTAGACTCGCAACGGACAGCCGCTGCCGCTCACGATCGACTGCGGGAGCGACGTTTTGGTGCGATTGCCACTCTCCGGTGTCGCCTTGTGCAGCCGCAAAGCGCAGCCGCACTTCTGCAGCAGCAATATGGCGGGAGCCTCATGTCAATCTTTCTCGTCCTTGATGTCCTGTTGGTTCTGCTGATCGTGCTCTTCACGCCGATCGGGTTCTGGCGTGGGCCAGTCAAGGAATTATTCGTCACGCTTGGCTTGATATTCGGGATCCTTCTAGCGGACTTCTGGGCGCGCCCCTGGGGACGTGACCTGAGCGATCTTTCCGACCTCACTGACGGTAGCGGCGCCTTCATCATCGCGATGAGCTTCCTGGTTGCTTCTACATTCGTCCTCGGTTATGGGATCGGTGCCGCACTCGGTCCCGCCTATCATTCTGCTGGTGCGCGCCTGCTCGGAGCGTTGATTGCCGCGCTGAATGGGACACTGCTGCTCTCGTTCGCGCTCCAGTACGTCCGGCTCTATCTCCTGTCCGACGCTAACGAGGAATCGCTGGATGACTCTTACGTCTCCCAATTCCTGCTCGACCAGATCGGCTGGATCCTGATGATAACCGCCGGAATCGCGATACCGGTCCTGCTTTACATTCTGATTTCCGGCAGGCGTGCATATGAACTGATCTACGATGATGACGACTACGATGACTATCCACGGATGCAAGCCCAGGCACCCGTCGAATACGAGCGAGCACGAACCTCGAATGCGCCAACGGCGACATTACCACCACGCGTCCCAGGTCCACCGCGAGACGAGAATGCACGGAGATACAAGGCCGAGCCAGAGCCGGTGCCACAACGAGCCACTGCGGAAACGCGACCGCTCGTCGTTGATCAGCCACGCCAGACCGCCGAACCAGAACCAGAACCAGAACCAATGCTCCTCGACACCAATGTCGAAGGATCGCGCCGCGGACTCGACGACACCGACCCACACATCGTGATCCCGTCCGATGCCCGGAGGAAGTCCCAACCCGACGCTACACCAGCGTCACAACCGGAGCCACCGAAGGCGATTCAGGAACCGGATCCGGCTCCTGAATTACCGGCAACGACAGAGACAGCCGCCGGCGACCTCGCCCCCGGCTACCAGCGTTGCCAAACCTGCCACGCAGTCCTCGCCCCGGGCGTCTCGATCTGCCCGAACTGTGGGACGGTGCGCTAACGGACACCCGATCGAACGTGCGTTCGTCAGCGAGCCATCAGCGCGGGCGAGCGTAACACGCCGCCAAACACGCGTACCGCGCCCTCCTCAAGCACCAACCGGGCAGCGCGCCGGTCGTCGACGAGAACCTCGTGCAGGACTGGCGTACGGGGAGCATCATCACTCGTAACGAGCAGGTCAGGCATGGTCGCGGGTGGCTCACCGTTGAAGACGAGCGCGTGGGAATCGACCGCCGGCGGAACACCATCAAGCGCGATGAGAACGCTGATACTCTCGTGCCGGACGACGACGCCACGGCCACGATCGGTTCCCGGCGGGGTACCAAAGACGGTCAGTTCAAGCCGATCGGTCGAGATGAGGACTCTACCGGAAACGTAGCGCAGTGCAATCCCGCGACGGGCACACTCAGCGTCGATCGCGGCCCAGAGCGGGTCGGCACCAGCGACACCGGCAACGACGACCGTCGCCGGCTCCAGACGCAGCAACGCTTCCCAGAGGCCAATCGCTGAGTCGTCATCGGATGCAGCGACGATTGTCATCGGACGCGGTTCCCACGGTTGCGCGATCCGGCCCAGGAACGCACCGGCGGCTTCCCGATCGTCAGTGTTGATAATCAGCACGCGGTCATCACCATCAATGACGAGCGCCGAGAGCGTGTCAGCGGTGTCGAGGACGCGGACTTCTGGCTCGGGATCGTTGAGCCAGCCGATCACCGTCATCGGAACGAGGAAAACGACGAGTGCGGCAATTCCGGCCAGGAACCATTCGTGTCGACGGATACCCGAGTGCGCCGACGATGCGCTCACTGATCTTCGTCGTACCAGGTGATGTCGATTGGCGAGCCGCGTGGAACTTCAGACTCCCAGGCGAGCGTGCTCGTCACCACCCCACCGTCTGGGAATGAATCGCAGTCGAAATCTGGATTGAATCCAAGGATGCGATCGCACGACAGCGGCGTCACTTTCGTCACATTGAGGCCAGCGGCTTCGAGTACCTCCACCGCTTCCTCGTAGTCCTCGCCGTACACATAGGGAACAACAACGACATCCGACGGACCGGAACTGAGAACGAGAGTTACCAGAGAACCGAATGGGGCTTCGGTGACCGGGACGGTGCGAATGACCAGCCCATCCCGGATGGTATTGCTCGGTTCACTCACAGCATCGACGGTGAAGCCCAGATCGTTCAACGCCGTCGTTGCTCCATCGATGTCCTCGCCTCGCACGTCCGGGATCGCGACGATCTGGGTTCCACGGCTGACGACGATCGTGATCGTCTCACCGAGTGGCAACGTTTCACCGGATAGCGGGGTTTGGCTGATAACGACACCAGCCGATATCGACGACGAATACTCCTCGACGACGTTGAGTTGCCAGTTGTCACCAACCGTGTTCTGCGCCTGTTCGCGTGTCAGATTAGCGAGGTTGGGAACAGTCCCAGCCGCCACGGTGACCGTCGGCGTTGGAGTTGGCGGTGCCGCCTGAACCGTTGCGGTTGGTTGCTGGCCGGTTGTGGCAGTCGGTGCCACGGGCTGGGTCTCGTCAGTTGCAACAGCAGGTGCCGTCGTCGCAGTCGAAACGATTGCCTGGCCGGTCGCAGTTGGCTCCGGATTATTGGCGAATGCGCCCGGATCAAGTTTGAAGGCGAGGACAACCAGGCCAATGATCCCGAGCAGGATCGCCGAACCGATCAACCATGTGACACAGCCGAGATCATCTCGATTGGATCGCGGCGCCGGGCG
>JBGSWU010000482.1:0-3305 GCA_041751795.1 Thermomicrobiales bacterium | reverse complement strand
GACCCGCGGCTAACAAAATGCCCAGAAGGCACCCTGCGGCGGCGAGCAGACGCTTAGGGGAGTACACTTAGGGGACTGGAATTCGGAGTCCTGCGGACACAGTTCGGGGACGCCGGGCAAACAACAACCGAACAACAACCGCATGCCTCTTCGGGGTCTGGCACTTGACGGCGGAGCGACGAAATCCGCGTCAGGACAACAAGAAATCGGCGGATTCGAACCGCCGATCAGAGTGTTGCAGACTCCTGCCTTACCACTTGGCTACGACGCCATTGCACCTGTTCGGATACGGATTCTACCATCACCGATGTCACGGAGTCACCCCTACCTGGCCATCGACGCAGCCACCAGCCCTTCAGAAAATCGACGATCGAGCAACGCCGCCAGCGACATGTTCTCCCGAGAGCAATCGACCTGCACTGCGACAGTCAGAGTGAGATTCGGCGCATCCCGCATCATACTCGCCACCTATGCCACCGTGGATGACGTACCAACGGACATGATGGAAATCATCCGCGATACGGCAATCTATTTGTCATCGTAATCCGTTGCTTCATCTTTCGGCAACACAGACTACAACGCATCCAACGTACCCAGCAAACGATTCCTCTGGCGTCTTCAACGCCTGCGACAATACTGGTGCAAGATGCAAATCGTGTCAGTACTGATTTTCGGGAATAATACTCGGTGCATTGATGCATGAGTATGTTTACGTGGATCGTCGGATGCTACCTGCTGAATCGAACACATTCGATAGAAAGAGACAGATTCGCCAGCATCAGAATGTCGTTGTCGAGTCTGCGTTGTATCACCCGGTGAATATGGTCGGGATTCGATCGGGCACAAGTTGACGACTATTGCCGAGTACACACATATGGATATACTAAAGATGACATACGTGCATCTAGCGTATCGGAATACTGGCAGTTGTCCAATGTAATTGCGGCACGATCCGGCGCAATATCAGGGAGGAAGCAATGGGTATGAAATTCCGAACGGTTTCGGGTGAAGAGCGCGACAGGTTGCTGGGTAGTCGCAAGCCGTCAGGGTTCAACTACGGGCCATATCTTGAAGTGCTTGACAATGCGAACGACGGCGATGTTGTCGCCGTCGAGGTCGATAAGGGTGGGGAACGAGGCGAGAAGATTCGCTTCAGTCGCGCAGCACGCCAGCGTGGGAAATCGCTGAACTGGTTGACGTCTAACGATCCGAATGAGATCGCGTTCCAGATCGCCGGCACAAAGGCCCAACGTCCACGTGGCAGAAAAGCTCATGCTCAGACGCAGGCGCAACCCGAGTAGAAACTCCTGGAAGCAGAGGCGGCGCCCGAATCTATGGCCCGGCGCTGTCTCTGTTGTTCATCCCTTACCAAGCGGATCGTGACCTCGCTCACCACGCAGGTGCCGCTCGTCGGCTGGCTCGATATGGACGGTGACATCCGCCGCGTTACCAAGTTGCGACTCCACACGCCGTGCGACTTCGCTGGCGATGTCGTGCGCATCGGTTACTGGAAGCCCGGGATCGACCTGAACATGCAAGTCCACCCAGACATACCCCTCGGCCCCACGCGTCCGGATATTGTGCGTACCCTGGACACCCGGCACTGAGCGGACAGCATCGGCAATCTCACCCGCCTCAGCCGCGACTGCATCGGTCAGCACCAGCGATGCGTCGCGAACGATTGACCATGCACCCCAGGCAATTGCCGCGGCGATTACCAGGGTAACCGCTGCATCAGCCCAGCCAAATCCCATCCAGACAGCAACCAACGACGCAACGACTGAGATCGACACGAGAATGTCGCTCGTCGTGTGGCGGGCGTCTGCCATCAGCAGCGTGCTGGAAAGCCGCCGCGCTGCCCGCCGCTCCCAGAGTGTCACGAAGACGTTGATCGACAGCGTCGTCCCCATGACAACGAAACTCAATATCGAGACATCCGGTATGCCGCCGGATTGCAGGCGCGACCAGGCACCCTGGACAAGCCCAAACAGTGCCAGCAGCATCAGACCGGCGATCGCGAGCGATGTCAGCGTCTCATAGCGATGATGGCCATAGGCATGGTTCGGATCAGGTGGGCGAGATGAAACAACGATGCCAACAAGCGCAACGACATTGGCCAGCGCATCCAGCAGCGAGTGAAATCCATCTGCGGTGATTGCCAGGGAACCGGAGAAGAAACCAAAACCGATCTTGGCGACAGCAACGATCAGATTCAGGATCAGGACCACAACCAGGATGACGCGAATGCCACGTTCCCGCTCCCGCGTCGTCACGCGGGGCGGTTGGCTTGGGCTGCCTCCGTCGATCACATGCAGGTGCGCGCGATCGCGCTCCCGTTTTCTCGTTGCCGACACCGTTGCCCGTCCCTTGCGTCAGTCGGCTGGCACGCGCCTCTATCCTGCCGTAGTTATCAGTCTACGGACCCGCGATCAGGAAGTCACAGGGCAATTTGCCGATTTGGACGGGCTAAAGAAAGGATGAGCGTGACGCGTCATGCCTGATGCTTCAGGCACCGCGCACGACATCGATCAGGTCGTTTGGGTCAGATCACTAGTGATGATCGGTTCAGTCGTTGGCGCTGGTGACCCTGCCAGCGGCTCGACGGTGATTGCGAGAACCCGATAATCGCTGATTTCGCCGGACACGCTGACCGTCGCGAGTCCCTCCTGATTCGGCACGAACGTCACATTCGGAACCGGGTCACCGTCGTCGATCAGCCAGATCTGGTAGGCACGGTCAGCCGGAAGTTCTTCCAGACCGGCCAGGAAGAGGATCCCACTGTCATGATCGCCAACAACGACCAGTGTTCCCGCGACATTCTCGGCAGGGCCGCTACCTGCGACCGCGAACGTCGCCGTGCCAGGCTGGGAATCGAGTTCAGAGCGCAACTGGCTGTTCCAGATGAGGCTTGTCGCCAGTGCCACCGCCAGCGCCGCCGCAACGAGCCACGGAGTCCAGCGCGCTACACCCCGATCACGACGCTCCGCCAACGAGATTGGTGGTGCTGGTGCCGGAGTTGGTGCCGGAACTGGCGCTGGCTCTCGCTCGACGGTTTCCGGAGCCAGGTCAGCTCGGGCAGCATCAAGAATGCGCGCTCGCAATCCTGGAGATGGCTCAACGGGATCGGCATCGAACGCAAGCACCGAGACGACCTCCCGCAACTCGCGAGCGCGTTGCCGGGCAGCCGGGTCCTCACGCAGCAGCCGTTCGACCTCTGTTGTTTCGCGTTCGTCGAGCAACCCGAGCGCGTACAGCTCGAGCTGCTCGTCACGGTCGTCCAGCGGTTCAATTGTAGATCGGAAGAG